>NZ_JBIWCX010000017.1:0-91189 GCF_044761695.1 Lysinibacillus sp. NPDC097287 | reverse complement strand
AATTTCATAATTTGTATAAACTCTTTTTCCTGTTACAACATAAGGGCTATATGTATCATCAATAATATATTTTTTTAATTCTTTTTCGAGTATACTTCCTTCTTCAATATAATCTTTTAAATAAGATATATCTCCTTCTCTAATAGCACTAATGTAATTTCGAGTAAATGTATCAATTTCACTTTGTACTTCTGTTACAGAAAGTTCTCTTTCCTCTTTTACAACTTCTTCTTCCTCTTTCACAACTTCTTTTTCCCCTAAATCCCCAAATATCGGCTTAAAAAACACTACTGCTAAACTTATAACACCAACAACCACAGCCCCTAAAACCTTCCACTTAAAGGCACTTTTACCATATTCATTCTCGTAATCTCTTTTCATCTAAATCACCCTTTATTATTCAATTTGCTAATTATAATACAAAGTTATATATTATTTCAATGTAATATTTTTTTTTGCTCAAATAATATTTTGTACAATCAATTTTTTACATCCATTCATAGTTACTGGCAATAAAAAGCCATTTCAAAAGGATACAATTGATGCAAGTGTGCTCAAGCCTATTTTCCTTTCACAATTATTAAGTACTACCACTCCCCAGTAAGCTCTTGTATTCTCTATTGTAAAATAGTGATTTCATACTCTTAGTCCAACCAAAAAAAGAGAGACATTATTGCCCTCTTTTCATGTAACATTATGCGGTTAATTTAAACGATTTTCTCCATTAGGGAGTATTACATATTTACGAACTTGGTTCAAAGACCTTACTACCTCTATTGTATATCAGCTATTTAATAAATGGTATCGTTCAAATCGCGTGAGCGTAACAGGTCATAAGTTAATAGGAATATACCCTACCTCAATATCGGAAACTACGCCCCCATAAAACCACACCCTGTAATGCTTCAAATTGCACTTTGACCTTTCTCGTCCTTTGTACGAACTTTGAATCAAACTCATTCATATCAACTTTTTTAAAATTTTTCTATTATCTTATCATCAATATCATTTAAATCTTCTGGATATAAATCTATAAATTTTATACCCGATTGATTTAAAATTTCAATCTTTTTCAATTTCAGGACAATAAAAAATGAGAGCCATTACAACTCTCAAAATTAAGGAAATAGTTCAATCAAAACAAAATTCCATGGATTGAATCTTTGAAAATTAAGTTCTTAAATATAGTTTTAAAGCTATAAAACAAGGTTTCGATTTCAAATCCTCACCAGCCTATATTTCACTCTTTTAAATTCTTGATAATACGTTTAATTGCACTTCTCGGAGAACTATAATCAACAATCATTTCTACAACATCTAAAAAATCGTTACTATTTTGATTACGTTTAGAATAATAGTTATAATTCCTGGATTTATTTGATGAATAGTTTTCTATAAATTCAAAGTTCTCATTCCTATGCCATTCAGAAAAAACAAATTTTTTCACAGCATAATAATCATAATTGAAATATGTATATATTGCACTTGCTACTTTACCTGCATTTGTCTCTCGTTTTATTTGTCCATCAAAGACTATTCTAATAGTACTTTGATTAACTTCTCTTATATTCCACAAGCAACTAGTTAATTTCGACCATCCTTCTTCCCATCCTTCCATGCATTTAAAAGGGTAAATAGGTGTTTCTTCTTGTGATATTTCATTCTTTGTTGATGATGTTTGTCCCTCTTTTTCATTAGTTTCTGGTAAAGACAAAGAAAAATTATATCCACATTCATAACAATATTTTGCATTTTCGTGACGTTTTCTTCCACATGTAGGGCAAAAATTCATAAAAATTCTCCATCCTTTTAACTTTAATTTATTAAAACGTTTTAATATACCGAAACTTCAGATTATAACTTCGTAATTTGACCTTCTATTCTTAGATAAATATCCCACCCTCAATTATAACAAAAAAAACCCAATTAAATATTACCTTACATTATGATATGTGTTCCAATGCACTAATAAAAAATCGATAAAAATAAATAGAGTTCATACCTCTTTATCTCAAAAGGTTACACTGAAGGCAATGCTATCTAAAGTGCGAAGTCTTCCATCGTTTTATTGATTTCATCATCAGTGATTCCAATATACTTCAACTTCACGAGATTGCTCTCGTACAGTTTTATTTTCCCTTTGGAGTGTAGTAGGTAGCTTATATTCTTCATTCAACAACATCAAAATATCGCTAACCACGCCCCCCTACCTAAGCCTTGTTATGTGACGCTTGAAATGGCTCTACGACAAGACTCCGACCTTCACTGACCAATGCATTTCAACCCGAACTGTAAAGGCTCGTCACAGCTCTCCTGCAACTACATACAAGCCATTTGACACATTCGTGATAGCCTCACCACAGCTTAATAAAATCAATGTTTTACGGCTTCACCATAGCAACAATTGATGCGGGTTAAAGCAGTATAAATCAAGGAACAAATCCCGAAGGTTACGTTTTGGTAACTACATTGATTCCTGTGCTTTACGTTTCTTTGCTTCACGCTTTAAGGTACTCATGCTAATTCCTGTTGCTTCTTTCAACCTCCGAGAATGAATGAGTCTCTTTCAGCTTCTTAGCATGGTCAAGGTGCGCCTTTGTGTATGTAGGCTTACGACCTTCACGATAGTTTGGATTCTGCCTGGCAATCGCTTTTCCCTCCTGTGTACGTTCAATAATCATATTGCGCTCCATTTCAGCAACTGCAAGTAAAGTTGTTAAGAAGAATCTTCTCTTACTTGTGTTCTCTAATAAGCCTACATTCAACACATGGACTTTCACATCTTTTTCGAATAATTGTTCGATTAGTTCGATACCCTCTTTTGTGTTATGGGCTAAACGGTCTAGCTTAGTAACAACCAGCTTATCTCCTGCTTGCAAAGTTTCAATCAACTCTTGTAGCTGTGGTCTGTCTGTAGATGTACCCGTGAACTTCTCTTTGTAGATGTATTCCACGTTCTCTTTTTCTAAGGCTTCAATCTGTACCTCTAGTTCCTGACCTTTAGTTGACACACGAGCATATCCATATACTGTCATTCCAGTCCCTCTTTCCACGCTTACTTATGACACTTAATTGCGACACCGTTTGATACCTTGACATAATAGCATCGGACATTTGGCGTCAATTCTTGTTAAGATATGACCCCTTAAATCTAGCAATAGATGTAGATAATCACCAGATCTTTTGTTAATAGATTTTAAGGAATTTACTATTTATGAATACTTTGTCAGTAGGGACAAACCATTGTACGATACTACATCAAAAGATAAATATTTTGAAATTTTGTTTAGCCAAGAAGAAAAAGAGAATCACTTAGCACTCTTAACATTAGCTAAACTTGATATTCTACCGCCAAAATTATATAGATACCGACCAATCACCGAGCACTTAGCTGATACACTTAAGAATGATACTGCCTTTTTATGCCCTGCATATAATCTTAACGACCCTTATGATGCTGGGTTAACAGTCGACTATGAAACTCATTTAAATAGAATTAAAGAAAAGGTGTTATTAGATTTTCGCACAAGTTTCTTCCATATTTTTCCAAACCGAAGTTTCGAAGATGTTTTCAACGAAATAAAAACCATTTTTAAAGATGTTCCGTTAAAGCACTTAGGACGTTTATTAGGGAATTCACTAAATCAAGATGAAATAATCATCCAAGACTTAATTTCAAAAATTGAATATATGACTGAACAAACAACAGATACTTATGAGGATTACGTAAAAAGCTTAAGCGAATTGTCTCAGTCAACCGCATATTTAGCTTGTTTTACTGAAACCCATGACAATACTCTTATGTGGAGTCACTATGCCCAAAATCATGAAGGGATTTGCATTGAATATGACTTCTCTAGACTTGAATATACAAGTAGAACAATACAAACACTTTCACCTGTTAAATACACAAATAAGTTGTTTGATATAAATGACTATTCGAATAGAACTCCTATAGATAAAATTCAACTAGCTGCCCTAAGTAAATTTGATTGTTGGGAATACGAAAATGAATGGAGGTTAATATCTTTTATAGAAGAACAACGTTTTCAATTAATTAAGCCTACAGCTGTAATTTTCGGGACTAAAATTTCTAAAGAAAATAAAGAGTCGATTTCAAAGATATGTGAAGAACGTGGAATCCCTACAAAACAAGCTGAACTAAGCCGTGCAGAGTACAAATTACATATAAAATATAAAAGCCGATAGCTACCACATTGGGTATGCTATCGGTTCTCTTAATTCAACTATTTAATTTTCTCTCCCTCTTGCTAAAGGAAGCAGATCACTTGCTCTCCAAAATGCTCACACATTTGCTCACATAATTATTTTTTTGATTTAATTTTATTTAACTCAGTTTATTTTAGGATTCCAAAAAGCCTTGATAAATAAGACTTAATCGTACTGATTTTACTTGGTTTAACTAGTTTGATTAAGCAACTTTATCCTTTTCGGATTAACGCTCCTGACTCTATGTCATTCTAAAGCCAGCCCGTAAACGTTGATATATTAATGTTTACGGGACTTTCCATTTT
The DNA here is from genome assembly GCF_044761695.1 of Lysinibacillus sp. NPDC097287. Lineage (NCBI taxonomy): Bacteria > Bacillati > Bacillota > Bacilli > Caryophanales > Bacillaceae > Lysinibacillus > Lysinibacillus sp. NPDC097287. The sequence continues at coordinate 86,654 of NZ_JBIWCX010000017.1, read as the reverse complement.
GAGATAATGGTTTCGGTGCGACATTACGTGATAGTAATTCGACAGGCTGCTTGTCTCCGGCGAGTTATGGTCCAAGTGGATTTGTCGACAATCTGCCAGCAATCACGTGATGCCGCACTTTATTAGTAGAGGTACTTTGAGAGATAAGAATAGCTCGCCATGATGAAATAGCGAGAAGCCGAAACGTTTTTCTTCGGCATGGAGGGATTTTCCCTTGCTGGCGAGCCCCTTTGCGTGTAGGATTACGATGGTTTTAGATACTTTGAATAATGGATAGCAAGCCGCAGCGATTAGCCGTAAATTCAGGTAGGATCAACGAAGCGTCCGACTGAATCCCCCCTCCCCCTAAAGTGCGCCTCTCAAGGTAATTCCCGTCCTTTTTGATAATAGTAAAACAAACGCGTTGACTACACCTAGTTCTTCACCAGACTTCAACATGTGGTGGATCAATTCTCTTTTTTATAAAGTTGTTGATTTGCTGAATTTTTCTTTAAAACTTCAATATGTTTTTTTAAATCACCATATCTAGCTTCATTTAAAATTCTTAATCCTAGAGAACAACGCTCCCCGATCGAAAGACGTTTCCATGTAATACCATCAAATAAATCTTTAACAGTAAATTCACGGTCTCCAACATTCACATGGTTAATAATTTGATTTTTTACATGCGCTACTAATTTTTCTTGATTCATTATAAGAGTCCCTCTCCTCTACATAATTATGAAGGTTTATATTTGAATTCTCACAGTATACAGTCTCATTCAATTTGACTTTACATAACAACAGCAAGAGGAACCCTATGATACACTCTCAGCTTCCTTTTTCCTTCGCTATGAATCATCAGATCTAAACGACTTCTGCATGAACTACTTTTCACCTTTGTAAATATAACTACACATTTTTATCTTGGAGATATCGATTAACAATTATTAAGAAAGAATAACTTCATTTCTCAAAGACCATGCTCAAATGAATATCTATCCTTCTCCGTTTTCATAACTAAGCATTCTCCTAAAAAAACAATAGCCAACTTATAAATCTCGCTATCCTCTGGTACAGGTAAACAGTCTTTCTGAATTTCTTTGTTAATTTTCAATAACAATATATACCAAATACCCCAAATAAACTCTCCTAAACCAAATACTCAAATTTGTATAGTGAGAAGTAAGTTTTACTCACTGAAAAACTAATAATCTATGTGTGCTCAGACGATTGTTTTAGCGAGTTGAAGGGTAAACCTCCATCTCGATTCGTCTGAGCGCCTTTTTTCAAGAGTTTTTGAGCAAAACGGCAACAAACCTCGCTTCATCCTTCTCAATTCTTTTATATCCTTCCCTATCCTATTCAAGCTCCAATTGACCAAAAGAAAAAGTATTTGCGTCCAACGTAATGTTGGTCACAAATACTTAGATAGGATTATAAGGCCGAAAAATAGAATGTTCGAAAAATTATATTTGTTGTTCTCTTAGTACGTGCTTTAATACTTTACCAGACGGATTTCGCGGTAAGTCTTTTACGATCTCTACAATATGAGGCACTTTATATTTAGCTAATTTAGTTTTCGCAAAATCGATAACTTCTTGTTCTGTGATTGCCCCCTCATCTACAAGTGCAATAATCGCTTTCGGAACCTCTCCATATACTTCATGTGGTATACCAATGACTGCTGCATCTAACACTTGAGGGATTTGATATAGTACATTTTCCACCTCTATTGGATAAATGTTTTCGCCACCACGAATAATCATATCTTTTTTTCGATCGACGATATATAAATAACCATCTTCATCTAAACGCCCTAAATCTCCTGTATATAGCCAGCCATCTATGATTACTTTTTTTGTTTCTTCTTCGTTCTTCAAGTAACCTTTCATAATTTGCGGCCCTTTAATACAAATTTCCCCAATCTGTTCTGAAGGTAATTCATTTCCATCATTATCTATTATTTTTATCTGTGTCCGTGCTAACGCTCTACCAACTGAACCTACCCGTTCTAACGCTGCATCGTCCGTTAATGACGTGCCTCCAGGGGTACTTTCTGTCTGGCCATATAAGTTTTGAATTTCAATGTTTGGAAATGATTCTTTTAATTGTTTAACAACTTCATGTGGCATCGGTGCCGAGCCATATGCAAACTTTCTCACATGCTCAAATTGATAATTAGCCATATCCTTTTTCCCTAAAAGGATAGCATACATTGTTGGTACACCTGTAAAGATTGTAACTCTGTCTTTAATGATGTTTTGTAATGTTCGATCTGGCGAGAAAGTTTCGTCAATAACAAGAGCTGCTCCACCACACATTGTCCCAACACCAATGACATGTAAACCTGCACAATGGAATAATGGAATGGATATATATACACGATCTGTAGGTCGAAATTGAAGTGCATCACTCCAAATTTCCACAGCGTTTACAACATTATTATGTGATAACATAACTCCCTTAGGTCGCCCTGTCGTTCCTGATGTATATAAGATGACAGCTGTATCTTGTGGATCAATTTCTATAGGAGTAAAGGTATTTGGTCCATCGATGATTTCTCGAACTTGTTGACGATTCAATTTCAATTCAAAATCATAATCAATTTGCTTAATCGTTTCACTTAATCTTTCATCATATAACAAACCTTTAATTTCTGAATGATTAAAAATATATTCTAACTCAGGAGGTGCTAGTTTTGTATTAATCGGTAGAATCGTAAGTCCAGCTAATTGCACACCATAATATACGGTCATAAAAAGATCTGAATTTAATAACATTAAACCGATGACATCACCCTTTTTATAGCCTTTTTGCTGTAAGTACCCCGCGATTTTTTGGACATTTGTATACAAGGAATCATAGCTTGTTTCATTACCTTCAAAAACAAGTGCCGTTGCTTGTGGTGTCTGTACTGCATGACTTTTCAAAATATCCGTAACAAAGTTTGAACGATTTGTTTTACTAACATTTTTATCTTTTAACATTCGTACCCCTCCTCATAAAAACTACCAACAACTTAAAATTAACACACAAAACAGAAAATAGTAAACATTAAGTAGATTCCCAAACATTTTCGGATACGTTTTTTATTTCCGTATAGGTAGTCATTTTTAAATGTCTATTCGAGCTTGTTCGAAGTATTGATTTTGGTTTCGAAATGAAGGAATGCTTGAATTTTCAAGTTAATATGTAATTTAGGTCAATTTGTAAAATAATGTTTGATTAAACCTTCTCTTTTTCACACAATTTATTGTACGATAAAAAAAAGGAGTGTTGTGCTATGAAAGCAGTAAATTATTCTTCTCTACGAAAAAAATTAAAACGCTATATGAATCGTGTATCTGATGATTGTGAGACACTTATTATTACTCGTAAAAATAATAAAAATGTTGTAATGATGCCACTAGATGAATACAACAATTTAATGGAAAACTTGCACTTGCTAGGTAACGAAGTGAATCTTGCTGCGTTAACAAAATCAATAAAGCAATTGGAAAAAGGGCTTTTGGTAAAAAATCCTCAAACTAATATTGAGGTTGATTAATTGAACGTCAAAGAACGAAATGATAACTAAAGTAATCTATATGATTTCGGCTAATGAAGCTCATTAGGACCGTTAGCTGGCGAACTAGCCTTTAATATCGATTCCTCCAAGTAAATCTCAGGTATGCAAGGAATCAACAAACAATTAATGAGATTATCCCTCTTTAGTAAGATGTTATCTATAGCGTACTGTAGTTTTTTACATTGTCTTCTTAATGGGGATAGTATCAATGCTCGTTAATCAAACCAACAACTAAAATTTATATACTAGTCCAATACCGTAACCTCATACTGTAATTCATTTGTCCGACCCGAGCGCGGCGGGGCTTCATTCGAGTAGTACGATGTTCTACCTGAGCGGGGCGTGACTTGACCCTAGCGGCGCGATGCTCTACCCGAGCGGCGCGATCCTCTACCCGAGCGGGGTGATGCTCTACCTGAGCGGTCCGATGCCCTACCCGAGCGGCGCGATGCCCTACCCGAGCGGCGCGATGCCCTACCCGAGCGGCGCGATGCCCTACCCGAGCGGCGCGATGCCCTACCCGAGCGGCGCGATGCCCTACCCGAGCGGCGCGATGCTCTACCTGAGCGTGGTGTGACTTTTTGCAAAGCTTCTGGCAACAATAGATAAACCTAGCCCTGTCCCCGAAACCTCCCGTCCACTATACCTTTTTCATGCATTTTCATTATGAATTCTGGCATTTTCATTATTCGCAATAGGATTACCGAAAAGTGTGTGTGGGTATGACGTCTTCTTGTACACCCACACATTTTGGGTATAGATATGCTTAAACAATGGTTCCCATTATGACTATGTTTAGGATGGAAATATTTTTACAACTCTTCAAATTAATCTTTTTATAACCGAACTACCACTCTTATGTATGAAGACTGACTGCCACTATATGTGTAACAACAATGTTATATGCAAAAACTGCCACAACATCAAATGCTGTGGCAGTTCTATTTCTTAGTGTTTACAATCTACGTATCCGCGATCAAAGACATGCATGGTTTTCTTACTTGGGATATACTTCTGGTTTTTTACTTTATTCCTTCAATTGTACTTATAATTTTCTCCGTATTAGCCGCAAATATATTGTTAATAAATAATACTTCTTGTACTTCTTGTTCATTTACTAATTTCGTTAAACTACTATTGTAATATCTAGAATCTACTACATATATTTCGTCATAATGAGGGATTAAAAATGGCACAAACGCATTTCCATAAGACTCTTTTACAACGACTAGTTTCTTCCCATTATTACTATCGTTATTTTGAATTTTAATCATTGGAAAATCTCCATGTAAAAATACAGAATAAGCATTTACACCATTTGCATAATCAGCATATAACGTTGAGGGAACCGCTGTATCTTCCTTCCCTTTTTCATATCGAAATACTTTGTAGTCAACTGGAATCTTGTAATAATCAACTACATCTTTATTCTCTTTTAGTTTAGTATCTTGCGTTTGTGTAAATAGTGTACCTAAAAAACCTTCCTTAGAAAATTTTTCGTATTCATCTAATGATTTCTCTTTAAATCCCGCTTCTTGCGCGAATTGTTCGTAAGCATAATATGCACCTAGCGATGTCCAATGATGGTCCGTATTAAAATATAAATACTCATTTTTATGTTTTTCCAAAGCTTTATACGCGTCCACTGTCTTAATATTACTATCTAGATTGTCATATATTTTATCAATGACCGGTTTTTGTGGTGTGGACATATGTTGATATTTTTCCGGCAACGCAAATTCTACACTTGTTGGAACTACCATATTATATACTTCTACACGCTCCCCAAGAGCTTGTTTCAAACTTGAAATAGTATTTGAATAGCGCTTTGCATTTTCTTCATTTTCGTAAAATACTTCGACTGCTCGATCCCCTAGTGTAATAATGGAACCCGATTTTTCAACTGTGGTATTTTCTGAAACATCTTGTTTATTATCTTCAACAAGACTCTCCTTATTTTCTTCATTTACAGAACTTTCATTTTCTATGTCCTTAGAAGCACATCCTGAAATTAGTAGTGTGGCAATTGCTGAAACTATCATATATTTTTTCATTGTATTTAAATCTCCTTATATTTATTTCTGTATATTGTATATTTGTATCTCATCTTTACCTGATCGTATTCCTTTTGCATTACTATAGATGGAATTCAACTCAATGAGCTGCTCACGAAACGGAAAGGCATCATTCACATATAAATCTATCTGCTTGGAATAGCTTTTATTTAGAAAGTTTTCCGCTGAAAAAGTAGGAAAGGTTGTTAATTGACGTTTTTCATTTTCAGAAATACTGTCTTTTGGTAATAGAATGAATAATGTAAAGCCCACTATTACAATTCCAACCATACAACCGATATGAATTATCTCGGATATATTACCTTTTTTCATTCATTACTCTCCTTAAAATCTAAAATAAAGAAATGGATTATAACTTTCGCTAACCAGAACAGCTGTACATAGGATTAGAATCATAACATTACCAACAATTAAGCACCCTTTATACATAGCACCTTTACAAACTTTTTCCCCAATGACTTTAATTAGTGGTGTACATAATAAAATAGCAATCACTATCCAGAAAATATTATTAGTTACAATAATATTCAACTCAGTACTTCCGAAGCTTTGATTAGTAAAACCAAAGAGTACTTCTAAATAAGCAAAAGCTTCATTCATATTCGTAAAGTAGAAGAAGGTCCAACCTATAATTACAACCACTAGTAAATAGCAGTGTGAAACAATTCTTGGAAGTTTCTCTAAAAATCTTCCTAGCATTTTTTTCTCTACGTAAATTAAAATCCCAAAGTACAGCCCCCAAATAACAAAATTCCAGCTAGCACCATGCCAAATTCCAGTTAGAAACCATACAATCATCAAATTTAAAAATTCATTCTTTCGGTTTCCGCCAAGTGGGATATACACATAGTCTCGAAAGAAGCTACCTAAAGAAATATGCCAACGTCTCCAAAATTCTGTAGCAGATCGTGAAACATATGGATAGTTGAAATTCTCTTTATATTCGAAGCCAAATATTTTACCTAAACCTATTGCCATATCTGAGTATCCGGAAAAATCAAAGTAGATTTGCACCGTAAACATCAAAATACCAAACCATGCTTCTGTTACGGTTAAGTTTCCCGCAGAACGCTCCATAAACATTGTGGCAAAACTACCCGCTGTATTAGCTAGCAATACTTTTTTTCCTAATCCAATTACAAATCGATTCACACCATCACTGATTTGGCTAATATTCGTCGTTCGATGCTCTATCTGTAAAGCAATATCCGCATATCTAACGATTGGTCCTGCCACTAGCTGTGGAAATAACGACACATACAAAAGGAAAGTTGAGAACTTTCTTTGTGCCTGTACATTTCCTCGATACACATCTACTGTATAAGAGATTGTTTGGAAGGTATAAAAAGATAGTCCAATTGGTAATGTCACATTGGGTACTTGAAACGATGTATTAAAAATCAGATTGATATTTTCATAGATGAAAGCACTATATTTAAATGCAATTAACAAAGAAAGATTTAATATAATGGAAGAAACGACACCATATTTAGCCCACTTCGTTCCAAGAAATCTTTCAATATACAATCCATGACAATAATCAATACAACTACTAATAAGTAAGATGACAATCCATATTGGTTCACCCCAAGCATAAAAACATAATGAGGTACTTAACAAAATGAGGTTTCTAAACTTTCTATCTTTCACCGAGTAATACAGTATAATGTTGATGGGTAGAAACAAATAAATAAACAAAAGACTTGAAAAAACCACCGTATTCCCCCTTTCATTTACATAGTAACAACCCTTTGTCACAGCAATATCACAAAAGATTATCTCTTTTTTTTAGTTTAAGAAAGGAGTCACTCAATACTGATTCGATGAATTCATACATTAATATCTACTATTAATCTAGTAGGACGGCGCTATGTTACAGTTATGTGCGCTGTTTAAGATAGCTAATATTTCAAATCGATTTCACCCACTTCAGAGACACTAAATAAATTAAAAGAACGAGCATCATACCAATGCTCGTTCTTTCATACTGTTGAAAAAATATCTTGTCTATAGAAATTACGTGAATAAAGCAATGCATGAATCACCTAATTATAGGATCATTCCTTTTAACCACATTAACATATGAAGATTTGGCCATCACCTTCACTACGAAGCTCTAGTTTCTTCTTACATTGCGGGCGGGCCTTTTATCACACGTTCTACATTTTTTCGATTACCGCATTTATAATCTTAATCTACCAATACTTTTACTTTTTCCTACTTTTAATCAAAATTATGCTACAATAAAATTAATATAGTAACAGCCAGGTTTTAATATCTGAGAATTAGCTGTTGAAATATTTTCTTAAAAAATAATTATATTAATAAAAAAGGAGAGAGATTATTATTTATGTTTAAAAAATTTTTCGGTAAGTGCCTAGTAACCTTCTTGGTTTTACTTTTACTTACCCCTGTTTTTACAAATCAAAAGGCTACAGCTAATTCACTTCCCAAAAATGAAATGCGTGCAGCCTGGATTTCAACAGTCAATAATATTGATATGAAGAAAGGTATGAGTAAACCTCAATATACTCAATGGGTTCAAAGTACCTTAGACAAATTAAAAGCCGATAACTTTAATACAGTTATTTTTCAAGTTAAGCCATTAAATGATGCACTGTATCCGTCTAAGCTTGCTCCATGGTCATCGTACATAACCGGCAAAAAACAAGGGACCAACCCAGGTTTTGATCCTTTGCAAATCATGCTGGACGAAGCACATAAGCGAGGATTAGAACTTCATGCATGGGTAAATCCCTATAGAGTCACTATGCCTTCGCACGCGTTGTCTGATCTAGCCGCTGACAATGTAGCTCGTAAAAATCCTAGCTGGGTAGTGAAATACGGTAAACAATACTACTTAAATCCTGGTTTACCAGAAGTTCAAAATTACTTAATATCAACTATAGAAGAATTAGTAAGCAACTATGATATCGACGCTGTACATATGGATGATTATTTCTATCCTTATACAATTAAAGGTGAGACTTTTCCAGATCAACAAACTTTTAAAAAGTATGGTAGCTCTTTCAAAAAAATTGAAGACTGGCGCCGAGATAATGTTAATCAATTAGTAAAAAAGGTTTATGCAAGCATTAAAGCATCTAAACCGCATGTTCAATATGGAATATCTCCGTTTGGTATTTGGCGAAACAAAGCGCAAGATTCTACTGGTAGTAACACAAATGGCATGAGTAACTACGATGATCTCTATGCTGATACAAGACAATGGATTAAAGATGGAAGTATCGATTATATTGCTCCGCAAATCTATTGGTCTAGAAATCATAAAGTAGCAAATTACTCTGTTTTATTAGATTGGTGGGCAAAAGAAGTTCAAACGTACGCAACAGCCCATCCTGTTAATCTATATATTGGTATGGCCGATTATAAAGTTGGAAATGATTCTGATACTGCGTGGAATAATAAGACGGAACTTATCAGCCAAGTAATCGCCAACAGAGCAAATAAAAATGCCCAAGGACAAATGCATTTTTCTCTAAAAAGCATTAACAATAACGCTCTTGGATATGCTTCTGATCTAAATCAGCAACTATACAATTATATAGCTTTAACTCCTACAGCCTTTTGGAAAGATTCTACAGTACCTTTAGGTCCAACAGATGTTAAATTGAGTAAAGAGTCTTCCGGCATGAAGCTTACTATTACAGATAAAAATAGTATTCAACCAAGGAAATATGTAATTTACCGATTTGATGGAACAAAAGAAGGATCATATGAAGATGTTAAAAATATAGTAGACGTGGTTTATAACACAAAAGGTAATACTGTTTATGTAGATACTACTGCAAACGAGAGTAACGTGTACACGTATGGTATAAAGTCAATATCTGCTACAGGTGTGGAAAGTAAAACTGCTTTTGTTCTAACAGACGGAAATCCTATGTTACCAACACCTGACGAACCAGAGCAACCAGAAAAACCTGTAGATCCAAATCCTACTATTTCATTCAATGATATCTCCACGAACTGGGCTAAGGACATGATTGAAGACATCGCAGCTCGTGGTATTATCACAGGCTATCCAGACGGCACTTTTCGACCGAATGAACAAATTAAACGCCAGCATATTGCAGTCATGCTAGCACGTGCTTTTGAGTTAACACCCATACGCAAGCCTGTATCATTTAGTGATGTACCAACAAGTCATCCATACTATGAGGCAATTACAAGATTACAACAGGCAGGTATTGTAGACGGTTCAAACGGGGCATTCAGTCCAAACGAATCGCTTACTCGTGCACAACTCGCGAAAATACTTGTACTCGCATTTGAAATCACACCAGGTGGGACAAGCACATTCAAAGACGTTCCAACAACACATTGGAGCTACGACTATATTGCCGCACTTGCAGATAACGGCATTGCATTGGGTGACAACGGTAATTTCAAACCAAATGATCCAGTGACACGAGCACAATTTGTGGCATTTATGCATCGTGCCAAATACAAATAACAATAAAAAAACTCCAATCGTAAGAAGTGAGGTCTTGTTAACCTACTCCTACGATTGGAGCCTCCAAATCATAATTCTCAACTGAGCAAATACCTAGAACATTCTTCTACTCTTCCTTTTGAATAAATTCAAACCAATCCTTGTGCTTTGTAATAGGGGCATAAATGAAATAGACGTGCAAAGCCATTTTTTAATAATTCTTCTTGAATGCTCTTACCATCAGATGTATAGGCAGAGGCTAAGAGCCTTTTATATTTATCACGATATGAGACATCAAATTCTAGATGAACATCCAATGGGGCTGTCCTAAAAGTAAAGATATTATGCTATCTTTTTGATATACAGGTAAAAATACGCGTAGACTCCTGCGGGAATAGCACAAGACGTAAGACGCAACAAACCGCTCGTAGCGAGGGTTGCATCTTACGCTGTGCCCGCGGAGAGTATTTTTACCATATAGAAAAGTAGTTGTTCTGCTTAAAGAGACTTATTGGACATCCTCATTCCACTAAATCAAACCAAATACTAAAATTTATATACGAGTCCACTAACGTAACCTCATACTGTAATTCATTTTTAGCTAAGATACTGGCGACAATAGACAAACCTAACCCTGTCCCCGAAATCTCTTTGTTTCTCGATTCTTCTACTACATAGAACGCGTCCCAAATATAAGGAAGATGCTCTTCTTTCAATTGTGTTGTTTTATTACGTATAGAAAATTTGATTTTGTTTTTTTCTTCATATGTTAGCTTAATTTCAAAATAGTGCTCTTCCCCGTATTTAATAGCATTGCTTATTAGATTATTCATGACGATTTCAATTTGACTACTATCTTCATCGATTTTTGAATTTTGTATTGCATCTAAATTTTGCACTACGTGTACATTCTTATTTTTCAATGAAATATTATATTGCGCAATGATTTTTTGAAGAAGATTTTTTAAATCGAATGGCTCTTTTTTCACTTCTAATTCGTGGACTTTAGATAATTTGATTAAGTAATCAACCATTTCTGACGTGTAATTTACTTGTTCTAAAATGACATCTGTATAGGATCCATCATCAAGTCCATCTTTTATACCGACTGTATATGCTTGTATTAATGACAACGGTGTTTTAACTTCATGAGAGATGCTTGAAATTAAAGTATTTAAACTTTGGTTTTTCTTTTCTAATTCTGAATGAACACTTTTCAAACGGTCGCTCATTTCATTAATACTGTGTGATAACTCTTCAATTTCATCACCTGAGGTTATTTCCACTCGTTTAAAATTCAAATTAGAAATATCTTTCGCTACATTTTTTAGTTTCTCTAAAGGCGTAATAATTTTCTTAGAGAAGAAGGCCACTAATAATAAACTGATAATAATGCCAAATAGGATGGAGTATAAGTATAGTTGGTTCACTATATTTAACACGTCAGTATTATGAACGACCACTGTTCCTAATAACACTAAATGATTCTCTTGCTCATATAACACGGTTAGCAGACTCGACTTTAGTTTTCCTTGACTAAATAGAAGCCTTACTGTTTTTCCTTCATTTACTTTTTCAAGCGACTCCTCTGTAATCCAAAATTTATTTAAAACAATTTTATCTTTAAACAACGCAAATTGGATATTTTGATTAATTTCATTGATACTACCGTTATTTGTAACAGTAACAATTGTAACATTGTTAGTCTCTTCAATCTGGTGTTCTACTTCTCTTAGTTGTTGTAACGTTAAGTCATCTATTTCTTCATAGATGGTGTTTACTTTATTTCTCATTTTATATAGATAATAGTCGGAGGAAAAGAAATTATTAAATAAAAACGAAACACCGAAAACGATGAGCATAATTATACTCACCATCATTAATAATTTTTTACTAATTTTATTCGTCTTTATCATTAAAGCTATACCCCATTCCTCTATGGGTAATGATATGGTCAGCCCCAATCTTATCACGCAGCCTATTAATATGCGTATCGACTGTTCGTTCCTCTCCGAGATAGTCCATGCCCCAAACCATCGATAACAAAGAATTTCTTGATAATACTTGCCCTTTGTTTTCGTATAAAATCTTCAATAAGTCATACTCTTTCTTTGAGAGTACTAACTCTTCACCATCTTTATATACTTTTTTACTTTGAAGATTGATTTTCAGATTTCTTATTTCAGCCAACTTTTCTGTTCCGAGCATTTTTTTTACTCTTAAAATCAATATACGTGGATCAAACGGCTTCCGAATGTATTCATCTGCACCAATATCTAGTGCAACAAATTCATCATCATTGGACGTCTTAGCCGTTAACATAACTACTTTAGTTAAGCTTACTTTCTTGATTTCACGGCATACGTCAATACCACTTAGCTTAGGCATCATCCAATCTAAAACTGCAAGATCAATTTTTTTTGAGTAAAAAATTTCAAGTGCTTCTTCCCCTTCAGAAGCAACACTTACATTAAACCCCTCTTTCTCAAAATAGGTTTTTAAGATAGTAGTCATATGTTTTTCATCATCAGCAATTAGTATGTTCACTTTATACAAACTCCTTATTCGTTTTACAAGTAACTATTTACACATTAACTTCTAATAATAAAGGGAAAAAAGGTGAAAGCCTTAAAAGAAGACTTCACCTTTTTTCTAATATTTATACGATAGCTTCCGCATACGTGATTTTTACCATTACTATTAAAGTGGTAGGATGATTTCCGCTACGGGATGCTCGCTTTCCTCGGGCACCTTTCGCTACAATCAACAAAAAATGTATTAACAACCATTAGAGTTGAAAATAAAAACATTTAATCGACCATTAAGTAACTACCTAATATTCCCCTAATCAACACACCTGAATTTTTACTTTTCTAATCCATTTTTCAGTGCATCCCATAATGGATTATCTACTTCTACTTGTTCTCGATTTGTTAGCTCTCCTTTTTCAAGTGCTTCCCAATACTTCCACTTTGACGGTTGTTCTCCTAACTGATAATCCATGCCTTCCCATGAATCTTCACGGAATGTGTAGAACGCCCAGTGCCAGCTATATTCATCAAAAACCGAAATAAGATCTGATAAATATTGATCAGCACCTTTTTCCATTCGGTTAATGCCGAATTCTTCAGCGATGATTCGATTAGCTGGTATATTATGATCTTTTGCCCACTTATCTACAGGTTGCAAAAAGTCTTTTAAAGCTTCTTTATCGAACATTTTTTCAGTTTTCTGCTCTCCTACTTTAACCTTCCTGGATACCCATACTCGAATCCCTTTCGCTTATTTATTAATTTGTCTCCAACGATTTCCTAGCAGACTTAAAACCGTTAACACTACTTTTGAACCTCATTCATGAGCAACATCTAAGGCAATATCCGCTTCTACAATACCTTCATATTGATCTGCATTACCAATTAAGAAATCTTTTTTTGGACTTACATCCGGCTGATTTTTATTTCTTTCTCATTTCCTTACCTCACAATGCATTGTAAAACACGAATGTTACAAGTATGTCACAATAAAAGATGTTAACTCGTATTATTTAGGAAAAGGAAAAACCCGCATTTTTGAAATGCGGGTTTCATTAGATTACGAGTATTAATTTAAAAAAATGATTAATTATTTCTGACGTCGACTTTAAAAAAGCGTCTTTATCTTGCTTTTCTTAAATCAAAGGATCTCTTAAAATTCAACAAAAAACTCTATCCAACAGTAGAATACGTAACAGCTACTATCGAGTATTCCATTACAATTTATCATTGTAATGATAAATTAGTTGCACAACGCCAGAAGAGAATGTTCTTGTATTAACCATTTTTAAATTCAGCCTCTGTTTTATATCAATAAACATCGGTTTTCCTTCTCCCAAAATAACAGGGTGAACAGATAATCTAAATTCATCAACAAGCCCTAAATTTAGAAAAGTTGTAATGAGACTTGCTCCTCCATATAGCCAAATGTCTTTACCAGGCTTATTCTTCAATTTATTTACTTCTTCAAGAATATTTTCATTGATAAATACTGCTCGATTATCAGTCCCTATTTGTGTTCTGGAAAACACATACTTCTCCTTACTATGAACCAAGTCCCACATTTCTTTCTCGCTATCAGAGTCTTCAGGTTTTGGAATATATTGTCCCCATAAATTGTAGCTTTTTCTACCATATAAAATAGTATCAATTTGATTCAAGAAATTAGTGAATCCCATTTCAGGGTCCATAATGCACCAATCCACTTCTCCATTTTTCCCTTCAATAAAACCATCTAAAGTAACTGCTAAATCTAATATTATTCTTCTTTGTTTTACGTTATTTGACATAACTCTTCCTCCTTTTATCATCCAGATATTGTTTCTTCTTCCTGAATAAACGTTATTTCATTATTTAGTTTTCACAATACGCCCCTGTTTAAAGCGGTCAACAGTTTATGTCTCCAGTAAAAAGCATAACCTACGCGCTAAAAAAAGAACACTAGTTCTCAATTTGATTATATCAAGTTTTCGAGGAGGTATCAAAAATCAAAACCTACCTTTAATAAAGCTAAATTAAAAATGCAGCCATTTCGCACATTTTACGATGCGGAATGACTGCACTTTTATATGGTTTTATTGATAAAATGACTTAACATCGTATCCGCCCTGCTCTAAATGATAACGGATATTTTTATCGACTGTAAAATGACCTGCGCCTACGACAACGAAGTACTCGCCTTCTTTATCCTCTAATAGTGAAATAATTTTCTTTGCCATTTGTTCATCTCGTACACCATATAGCATTTTATTCATTTCAGAAGTTTCATCTTCCGTCTCTAGAAATTTGCTAAACGCTACACTGTCTCCCTTATTCCAACTACTAAACCATTCCTGCATTATTTCTAATTCATTTTCTTCAGAAGGTTCTAAAAGACTATCAACTGTAGCTAATAATTGCTGTTCTTGTCCCTCAGGAGATAACCCATCAAACTTATCGGCCTGCACTTTTAATCCTTCTAATTCAATAATTGGCTTATCTTGAAGCAATGCACTTGATAAAAAATATCTATCAATCCCATGCATTATCACTTCCGCTGGGGACATACCAAAAGAATCCTCCGTTCCTAGCAATGAAAAAGTACTTGATAACGCCCAAGGTTTTTGTATCACTAATTCTTCCATCGGTAACTGGTACTGTTGTGCAACCTTTTCAACCTTAGCATAGGTTTCTGCGCTTATATTTTCACGAAGTGTTGTTCCATTTGTATACATCATTTTCCCTATTAGATATTCCGCATCTTTACCATTAATCACATTCGCTTCCACTACTAGCGCATCAGATTCTTCAAATGCTGTTAATAATTTTTTATTGAATGGATAAAGCTCAGGTGTTCCCATATGAATTGCTCCTAATAGGTATACCTTTGTATCTTCATCTTCCACTACCCAAGCCAGTCCTTTTGAACCTTGTTGTACTTGGTCGTATGTATCCTTTACTAATCGTGTAGCTAATACGACTGCTTGTTGTGTAGTTGCCTTCTCTTTTAATCCCAAACCATTGCTAATATTTCGTTTAGTCATATACGCGACTGCATCTTTGCCTACAGCTAAATCATAACGCGCAACAATATTGTACAGTCGATTGATAATATCGCCTCTAGTAGTGTCCCCTTTATAGCTTACCGGGCTGTATTGTTTGTTTTCAGAAAGTTGTAATGCCGCAATTTTCTTTTCTGTTAAGGCTACTAGTTCGTTTACTCTTTCAATCGACACTTCGCTTGTAAATCCATCATAATACCATTGCATTGGGAAAATACCGTACTTTTCACCTTCGTTTAAGGTCTCTATTGCCCAGCCGCTAATATCTGGTATGCGTTCTTCTGCTTGGATTGTTGGAACTATCGTAGACAACATCAGCATAATTCCGAGCAGTGCGGCAATCATATGTTTACCTATTCTTTTCATCATCTTTTCCCCTTTCGATTATTTGTTACGCATAATTGCGATACAGATTTTGGTACTTTACCCCGAATAAAAACGACTATATCTTTCTTAAATAGTAATAAAATACCTATAATTATAGTACAACAAATATACCCATAGATAAATATTTACTTTTCAAGGAATCACCTTACCTTCCGATTTATAGCAATATACTCTATAAGGGAGCCTTTCATTGTATAACTCCCTAATACAACCGAATAATAAAAGGCGCTAATTCCTTATTGGATCAACGCCTGCATTAGTTAAGTAATTAATTTAAATCCTACTTTTCAGTAATGAGTAGATGTTTGTATCGTGAGCTATATCATTTTGATACATATAGTCCCTCAAAATCCCCTCTTTTCGAAAGCCCAGTTTGGTTAGTAAATTATTAGATGCATCATTATCAATAAATACAACAGCACCTATACGAGTTAAATCCATTACGTCAAAACCATATGCAAGAACTTTTGATAGTGCTTCCGAAGTATAGCCTTTCCTCCACTGGTTTGGATGGATTTCATACCCTATTTCTGCCCGCTTATGTTTAGGCGACCAAGCATTAAATCCGACTGTTCCAATAAACTCTTTGGTCTCCTTCTTTTCAATCCCCCACCTAATTCCTCTTTTTTCATTGTAGTTTTTCGAAAAAAATTCAACAAATCCCTCTGCTTGTTCTATATTCTGTAATGTATCTTGTCCATAATAACGCGTTACATTATCGTTAGAAAAACAAGCAAAGATTCCTTCCGCATCGTCTTTTTTTATTTCCCTAAGTTTAAGTCTTTCAGTCTCTAACACCGGAAACATCTACTCTCCCCCCTTCTTTAACTTCATTAATTAACAATTCGTTTCAAGTAGTAAAAATCCTTTAATAATCGAATTCCATATCGCAATAACCTGCGTTGAAAATAAGACATCGAAACTCTTTCTCCTACAAAAAAGCCATCTCAAAATAATTTGAGATGGCTTTTGCATTTTCATTTTTAGAATAACCCCACTGCATTTCCGTCGTTGTCAACGTCCATACGTAGTGCTGCTGGTGTTTTTGGTAGGCCTGGCATTGTCATAATGTCGCCAGTTAGGCATACTAAGAAGCCTGCGCCTAGTTTCGGAATCACTTCACGAATCGTAATTGTAAAGCCTTCTGGTCGACCAAGTAAGCTTGGTTGGTCAGATAATGAATATTGTGTTTTAGCCATACAAATCGGTAGAACATCCCAGCCGAATTTTTCGATTTGAGCAATTTGTTTTTTCGCTTGATCTGTAAAGTTTACACCTTTTCCACCGTATACTTTTTGTACAATCGTACGTACTTTTTCTTCGATAGAATCTGTTACTTCGTATAATGGAGCGAAGTTGTTTTCTTCTTCGATTACAGCAAGGACTTGCTCAGCTAGTGCAATACCACCTTTTCCGCCCTCTTCCCAGACATTTGTACGGGCAATACGCACATTTTGCTCTTTGCACCAGTTCAGAACTGCTTCAAGCTCTGCTTCTGTATCTGTGATGAAACGATTTAATGCAATGATTGGTTCAACGCCAAATGCACGAACTGTATCCACATGCTTCGCTAGGTTCTCGATACCTTTTAATAGTGCATCTACGTTTTCTCCAACTAGATCTGTTTTCGCAACGCCACCATGCATTTTAAGCGCACGGATTGTAGCTACGATTACGACTGCACTTGGTTTAAAGCCCGCTTCACGCGCTTTAATGTTCATGAACTTTTCAGCACCTAAGTCAGCAGCAAATCCAGCTTCAGTTACGACGATATCTGCTAATTTACGAGCAGTTTGAGTAGCCATAATTGAGTTACAGCCGTGTGCAATATTTGCAAATGGACCGCCATGAATAATCGCTGGAGTGCCTTCTAATGTTTGCACTAAGTTTGGCTTGAAAGCATCTTTTAATAGTAGTGTTAAAGCGCCTTCAACTTGTAAATCACGAACAAATACTGGTTCACGATCGAATGTATAACCAATAACGATATTTGATAAACGTTCGCGTAAATCTTCAATACTCGTTGCTAAGCAGAAAACTGCCATAATTTCAGAAGCAACAGTAATGTCAAAGCCGTCTTCACGTGGCATGCCTTGAACAGGACCACCTAGACCAACTACGACTTTACGTAATGCACGGTCATTTAAATCCATCACTCGTTTCCAAAGAATACGACGAGGATCAATATTCAATACATTACCTTGATGTATATGATTATCTATAAATGCAGATAATGCATTATTAGCAGATGTAATGGCATGAAGATCACCAGTGAAGTGTAGGTTAATATCTTCCATCGGTACTACTTGTGCGTAGCCGCCACCTGTTGCGCCACCTTTAACGCCCATTACTGGACCTAATGAAGGTTCACGTAAAGCTACCACTACTTTTTTATCTAATTGGTGTAAAGCATCTGAAAGACCAACAGTTACTGTTGACTTCCCTTCGCCAGCTGGTGTTGGACTGATCGCTGTCACTAACACAACTTTAGCGTCTGCAGCTTGTGCTTCGATTTTTAATGGGTCAATTTTTGCTTTGTAGCGACCATATTGCTCTAGCGCATCTTCTGGAATGCCAGCTGTTTTCGCAATATCTGTAATAGGCTTCATAACCGCTTGACTAGCAATTTCTAAATCTGATAATGGTTTATTTGTTGTTGTCATTATGATTCCTACTTTCTCTATTGTTCACACTCAATTATAAGCTATTTTGAAATAAAGCAAAGTAACTTATGCAAAATTTCGACAATCATTTGACAACTCACCTCAATTCCTGTATCTTCTAAGAGAAAATGCAATTATCACATTTTTCAAAATACAATACTTATTTTCAGTCGCATTGGAGGCGAACGCTTATGCAACAAGGAATCGTAAAGTGGTTCAATAACGAAAAGGGTTATGGATTTATTGAATGTGATGATGGAGAAGATGTATTCGTACATTTTACGGGCATTCAGGAAGAAGGCTTCCGAACACTTGAAGATGGACAAAAAGTATCATTTGATGTAATTGAAGGTAACCGTGGTCCTCAGGCATCTAATGTCGTGAAATTATAAGCAAAAAGGCATCACCATACGCATAGTATGAGATGCCTTATTTTTTATGGATTGATGTAATACAAAGCTTGTGGAAACAACAATGTTCGTTTCTCTCCTGTTGCAATAGTCAGTGTTACTGCAAAGGGTCCCTCTTTCTTATCCGCTAAAATCTCATTGTCGTCATAGAAATCTAGACGCATATTGGGTAATTGCAGAGATGTATACGTTTCATGTAAAGTAGCCGCTGGCAGTTGCAATACGTCTTGCCATAATGCAACTGTTTCGTCCACATTTCTCACAACAAATTGTACTGAATTCATTGAGATTGACTGTTGCTTATCCAATGCTCCACTTTTTTCAAGCTGTGCAAGACGTACGTCATCACCATCAGCCCACTCAATGAAAAATGGAAAATCAATTGCTAAGTTAGGTTTACCAAAGTGCAGCAACTTCCATTCCACGACAGATCCATCTGGGCGTGTTCGACTACAGGCATCAGGTCCGTAAACTTCGAACCCAAGTGCACGTAAACGCTTAGCTTCCCCTTCTATGTTTGTCGTACGTAACGCAATTCGGGAAAAGCCAAATTGTTCTTTGCCTCGTTTAAATGAATGATGCAATGAATAAGGCAATTTCGCGGCTTCCTCAAATAAGTCACGATCATACACCGCAATTTGCTCAATATACGTTAAGCCAAAGTAACTTAACGTGTTGTATGTACCCCACATTGTATGCTGTCCACCATTAACGGTATGGATATGATGCTCGTTCAAAAATACTTTCGTGTCTTCCGGTGATAATACTTGTTGAACTAAGTGATCGAATTGTAAACTCATTCCTCTTTCCCCCTTTTATTCACTATAACATATACTTTACCTAGTTGTTTAATTGGTTTAAAATAATATTAAGTACATGCACAATAAAACATGCCAGCTTCAGAGTTCGCTTGCCACACCTCTTAGACAAATCCATCAGACGAATTACGTAGTCAACTCGTTGCGCAAACACAGTGTGTGTTTCATAAAATATAATGAGGTGAAAAGTATGACTGAAAAAGTTTTTGCATTTAAGCAAGCTCTAGGTAATTATCCAACGGGCGTAACCGTTGTAACAGCCTTTAATAGCTCAAACGAACCGATCGGCTTAACCGTTAATTCATTTGCATCTGTTTCAATAGATCCACTGCTAATATTATGGTCGCTCGATAAAAGATCAAAACTACATGCAGACTTTTTGGCTGCGAAAAACTTTGCAGTCAATATTTTAGCGAGTGAACAAGCTCAAGTATGTACATTATTTGCAAGCAAAGAAGATCGTTTTGCCCAAGCAAAATGGTCAACTTCAACGTTAAATTTACCAATTTTATCGGATACCCTATCCGTTTTACAATGTGAAGCCTTCCAGCAAATAGATGCTGGAGACCATACAATCTTCATTGGACACGTCGTTGACATCGACAATAATGACAAGGAACCACTTCTCTATCATCGTCGACAAACCGGACCAATCCCCTCTAGCTTTTACGATAAGTAAAAAGCACTTCTTTAAATAAATATGTTGTCACAGCTTGTGTTATTAAAAGTTGTGCATAAAAAGGACTCCTTTGATTGGGAGTTTTTTTTTATGTATCAGTTGTTAACTTTGTAAAACCACCCAACATCGCAAAACATAATCCAGTCAGACGTGGATAAACTAATCAAAATAAATTGCAAGAGGTGCATGATGAAAAAGTTAATTTTGGTATTAGGAATGATTGCTACTTTTGTTGTAAATCCACCTCAAACCAATGCAATTTCAATGCCCTGCAGTCTAATTTTGGAGCCAGTTCATCCTAGTTTGGCAAATGCAAAAGGTGTAGCATTGGTCTATAAAGTGCAATTATTTCCGCCAAGTTTTGCACGAACTAATATCAGCATTCTTGCAGTTCATCTTCCTGAGCCTTCAACGTATGGAGACTATGATGGTTATGAAGGATTTGCGTTTATTCCCAAGGAAATAAGTTGGCGTTTTATGCTGTATCCTACACCAGAAGAGGATAGTCCAACGTGGGCTGGAAGAATTGATGTTATTACAGCAGAAATGAAAAATGTTGAGGTTCAGGTGCGTCTCTCGAATTCCAAAACGGAAAAATTAGGACCGAGTGTTTTAACAAAAAGTATTAACTATTGTAAGTAGTTTGCTTCGAGAGTAAAGTCACTCGTTTCGCGGGTAAATTCCACTTTACCGAGAGTAACCGACTTTTAATTGCGGATCGATATAGATTGCTCCTTACTTTAATTGCTTTTGTTCAAGATAATCAGCAGAAAAACAAAAATGTTTAGTTAGCATTAGCTATCCTTTTTCGAACATAATAAATTGTAAAAGGTGGTGTGCATATAAAAAAACGCATCTTTATTACCTCATTAATTATTATGTGCTTAACCGTCCCAATTTCATCAAATGCCGAAGAAAATTATTATCAGCCCGCTAAAAACTCCGACGAAGAATTAATGATGGATTTATTTTTATCAGTAATTTTACCTAATGTCCAAACCGCTGTTTCTAATTATTACGCTGAATTACTGACCTATGATCCGCTTGTATACCCTTATGAGATTAAAATACTAAACATGGAAAGATTAGGACAAGGTCATTCTTTTCAATTTGTAGTTACCCTTGAAGTTATGCCAGTCGTTGGTCCACATATTTCAGTCGGTAAAGATCGTATTACATTGGATGTTTCTACAGGTAATGTATCTGTTAAGGAATTTAAACATATAGAAACTTATGAACTTCCCCCAAATTGGCAGCATATTAAAAAGACATAATATTCCTCTAAAGTTGCAGTGGACATTCCCTCAACAAGTGTAGTATCATAAAACCATTAAAACTAAAAAAGTGTTTATAGTTTTCTTGGGGGTTATGGGTTGAAGACACGAATCATACAAGCATTCATTGAAGAAACTCGAAATAATGGCATTAAGTTCACAATGGATGATCTGGCAAAACGACTTGGGATAAGTAAGCGTACATTATACGAAAATTTTTCATCGAAGGTGGATATTCTTGATTCCATTATTGATTTAACGATCAAAGAGTTTGACGAACAGACTCGCCTAATCATTGATAATCCCGAATTTACACTTGCGGAAAAAATAAAAAAAACGATTGTTGTCTTACCGAAATACAACGAGTTTTACGATTTGCGTATCTTGGAACAATTGAAACGTTCCTATCCTGCACAATGGGAACGCGTAAATCGCGAATTTAATCAGTGGGATGATCTTAAAACGCTTCTTGAAGAAGGAATCCGAACAGGGATCATTAAGGATATAAACATCGACTTGTTGATGAAACTGATTATAGAGGCTTCCAATATAACATTGGATAGACGATTCTTGTTAGGGCATAGTATCACAATAACACAATCGTTTGAAACGATTGTGGATGTGTTATTGAATGGATTTATGACTAAAAAAAATGATGAATGTACTGGCACTTAAACTGCCAGTTTCTTTTCGCCCTAAGAAAACTATAAAAACCAAAATAGTTTTTTGGTTTTTAAAACCAATTAATAGATAAGGATTTGAAATAGCAATGCAAAAAGAACAAATTTTAAACCGTTTAGATACAGAATCTGTAGGAAAATCTTTCTTGAGGTATTTAATCCCCTCAATAGTCGGCATGTTGCTGATGGCTGTCAATATCGTGGTTGACGGAATCATGGTCGGCAATAAGTTAGGCCCAGTCGCCCTTGCTGGTGTGGGAATTGCGGGACCCGTCTATACACTTTTTGTCGCCATGTCATTGTGGATTGGTATTGGTGCTGCGACCCGATATTCTGCAATGATGGGTGCTAAACGACCAGATCAAGCACGTATCATCTTTTCACATGCCATTAGCTCTATATTTATCGTGACGATGATCATCGGGCTAACTGCCTTTGTATTTAGAACAGAACTTGCGTATTTACTAGGCGCGAATGCCGATACGTTTGAATATACATCAGGTTATCTGAACGTCATGCTACTGTTTGGATTCGTCTTCACAGTGGAAAATGCTTTTAGTATTTTAGTGAGAAACGATGGCGGTCCAAATACAGCAATGTTTGCGCTTATTACTACGTCAGTTGTCAATATCATTTTGAACTATGTGTTTTTATTCGTTCTTGATTATGGCGTAGAGGGTGCTGCTATTGCGACAGTCCTTGGGGCACTTACTGGACTGATCATACTAAGTACGCATTTCTTCAGAAAAAAAAGCAACTTACGTTTTGTGCGCTTCAAGTTTGATAAGAAGCTTGCTCTTCTTATATTAGTCATTGGTTTTCCTAGTTTTCTTGCAGAAGTCGGAATTTCGGTTTTCACGATTTCGCATAACATCACATTTAAAGAGCTCGCTGGAACTGTCGGCGTATCAGCATTTACGATTTTGAATTATGTTCATAGTGTAATGTTACTGTTGTTTTTAGGAATGGGCGCCGCCATCCAACCACTTATTAGTTATTATAGCGGGGCGAAGGATGAAAAGAAGATGAAACAAACAATACGGTTGGCAATTGGGACCGCTCTCGCATCGGGTATCTTCTTTGTGTTCATCGGTCAATTTGCGGCAACACAGATTGTCAGCTTGTTCGGTGATTTCCCTGAAGAAGTGATGACACTAGCTGTATCGGGCATTAAACTATTCTTCATCGCCTACCTCTTTATGGGAACGAACTTTGTCATGATGACGTATTATCAATCCATCGGTCACATTCGAATGGCCACATGGATTACTGCAGCACGTGAAATTGTCGTGTTGCTCATCTTGCTTATGATCATGCCAAGATTGTTTGGATTAACAGGTGTCTGGCTCGCTATTCCAACATCAGAATTCATCGTACTTCTGACAATTTATTATTATCATAAGAAATGGTATAGCTTAGGAACGGAATAATCATTTGGGTTAATGCCCGACATAAAAAATAGATAGAGACTTCCCGACACTTATCGAAGTGTCGGGATTTCTTTTATCTAAAAGTTTTCTATGATTTTGTGAATTGATGAAAGAATGATTTTTCCCTTTTAAGGTCAATAAAAAAGGGGCTGTCCCAAAAGTGAAAATCCGCGTAGACTCCTGCGGGAAAAATTTTCGAAGTAAGCGTGAGTGAAACGTAACGGCAAGTTGCAACGTGTTTGGACAATAAATCAACAAAAAAGCGTTAATCCCTCATGGATCCAACCTCTCCTATGCAATTCAAAACTACTTAAGGTAATCCTTTTTGTCTTCTACAAGTAACGTGCATCATTAGTAAAAGAGCTACTAGTCTATTGAACACTCTCCCCTATTTACTTTAAGTACACTCCTTCACAATCTAACACATAAAATTGCATAATCTAAGAATAATATACAATTATTTGAATAGGGCAGGTGATTTTTCACAGTGTGGAGAATTAATTATATAGTGATATATTTTATTCCCTAATTATGAATGTGTTAATTCGAACAAGTCTTTCTACTCCAAAAAGAAAGAAAAATGGTAAAACGAAAACGAATAAAGAAAAAATAGAATAAAAAGAGGTGAAGATAAGGTGAAAATAAAATCAATTTTGTTTTTCATTATTTGTTCTATTTGGTTAGTAGCTTGTAACAGTAGTAAAGAAACAACAAAAACTATAGAAATTCAAGAAATGATTAATTTCGAAGAAGAAAAACCCAATACACTCCAAATAATATCCGATGCGAAGGATATTAAACGTATAGAAAAAACATTTAAAAAAGCTAGAGAATTCGGTGAAGTAGATAACAAAATAGTTCCACAATATAAGATCAAACTAAGCGATGGTGAATACTATTTATGGATAAACCATACAATTACAGGGACAATAGCGAACGTAAATAGTAGAAATATGTTTTACAATATCCTTGCTACCGAAGAATTTAAAGAAGCCATTAATTATCAAGAACAAAATTAAATTACTTCTACACTTATATTTAGTTACGCAAAGAAAGGAATGAAAAAATAGCATTGTTCGATGTTACTAAGATGCTCGTCCTAGTATTTGTGCTACTCATAACTACCGGCTGTGCAGGAATGGAGAGACAAAAAATTGAAGTAGATATGCTTAATGATATGGGTATCTATGAGGAATACAAAGAAATTACTAAGTTGAAGAAAGTTTCCGTGGTAAAAGATATACTCCATAACGCGGATTGGGAGAAAAAGAAAGTAGATATGGCAAGAGAGGCTGACTATCAGTTTATATTTCAATTTGTGAATCCAGATATCCAAGCAAAAGCCATACCATATTCAGTCTGGATCGGTCCTGACAAAGATACAGTTGAAGTAGTTGAAGGTGACTATCAATATGTTCATTTAAACAAAGAAGATTCCAATAAGCTATTTGAAGCTATCACTGAAATTAACCTTTTCGATATAGAAAAATAACAAGCGAGAAATCATCACCCTTATTGAAAACGCTGGCAATCATCAAGAAGTTGTGCGATTGAAAGCTATGTTTAATCTCTAATTTTCATCAATACTTAAACCTATTCCACCTTTTATCACCCCGATAAAAGTTTTTTTTTCGTGTTAAACTATTATTTATTAAAATATAATTTAAAAATTTCAAAAAAGGTGTGACAATTTGAACGAATTGTATACAAAATACGCGAAATACGTTGTGTTAATATTTCTGATTATTCGACTGCTTTATGTGGGCATTCCAGACGATATTAACTCGGTATTCATTTATGAGTATGGTGTATTTTTCGGAATAGCTTATCTACTTTTTATTCTTCAAGACTTTTTTAACCCTAGTAAGAAAACATTGGCTACATTAAAGATAGCGAATGCCGTGAGTGCCTTTATCTTATTTATCACAGCACTTTACTTTAAAGATGTTTTTTCAACCATTTTTTCCGCAACAATGTGTGTTGCGCTCGGTTTTGCCTTCTATTTAGAAAGCAAGAAAGACAAAAAAAACAAGCAAAAGGCTTAATTGTATGATTTGTTTAGAAAATATCAGGAGGTAATATAATAGATTCTTCTGTATTATTAACTATTTCTCATAAAGGTGGTTTTTCATTGAAAACAATAGCAGGAACTATCGCTTTGTCTGTTTCTTTTACTTTATTCATTTATTTATTTGGACTAAAAATGGAACATTCAATTAAATACGATTCTGGTTTCTTCTTTTTCCCTATAATTTTACTGATACTTTCTTTCATTTTCTTTAGAATAGATTTCAAGAATAATACAAAAAAATAACTATAAAATCTCAGGCATGTTTATTAGGGAATTATTGTATGATTTTATCGCTATTCCTCAGCTTCCCAATAAAATTTTACCGTATAAATAATGACAATTTTATAGATTATAGCGGAGGGCTACTCGACTCCCACGGGAAATCCGAGTAGTCCGTAGCAGAAATCAGCTTTTTTTATTATTAGGATAGTATAAACTTAGTAAATCATTATGCCTGATAAATTCTTTTTTTCATGCATTAATGACTGAACAATATCCTCATATTGTTCATTAGTTTGCTATAGCGTCTGAACACACTTCGTTTTTTTATGCTATAATTTACATATATTTCATAACGAGGTGATGATATGGAAAGTGATAAATTGGTTTGTAAGGCTTGTGGTAATGATTCATTTACAACTGGACAAGTTGGCCATGCTAGTAATAGTAGTCAGGGTAATGTAAGACCAATAGGGGCAAAAATGGCATTTGGTTCATCATTTCTTATGACTTTTTGTAAAAACTGTGGAGAGGTTGCTTCAATCAAAGTTGATAACCCTAAAAAATTCACATAATATTTCTGTTTAGGGTCACTTTCAACCTAGTGACCCTTTAATGGTTTCTTTCTACAAAATGTGCAGTAATGTTCGTTTACAAAAAATCAATCATTACTACCTATAGTTTTAAAAAAGGATATTTTTGAAACTGTATTTAACTATGGAAAATAAATCGGCATACCCGCATTTTAATTACTTAATTGAACAAGAGTCAAAGACCGACTTATATAACCAAATGGGAACGTATCTGTAGTTGCCCTTACTCCTACGCTATCTCCCGCGTTTAATCTAGCTTGGACAACGAAGGTTGAACTGCTTCTATTAGAAATATTGAAGGCAATTAGCGTATCATCAAAAATAGGTACCCCATTGACCAAAATAGAAACTGTTAAAAATCTTTGTGTTGGATCTGGTACTGCTGTTGCTTCTGCAGACATAGATACTGTGATTTGATATACGCCACTTTCATTGACCACCAACTCATTCCCAGATGCACTAGCTGAAATATTTTTAGATAAAGGACCAACCTCATTAAATGGAACAGATGGCCCAATTACAGTCGGCTGTTCTATTGTATCCCCTATCAAAGAACCATAACCCAAAACCCCTTTTTCAGGTGGAGAAACCGGACCAGGAACTGCGATAATTTTCGGAAAAAAATTAGGTTCAATAGAACAGCATTTATTTTCACGTTTAGATGCCACTTTTTTCACCTCCTATAGCATTGGATATAAATATTTTATTCTGTTCATATGACGCATATTGAACTAAGACCTATTAGTATCACGTCTTTTGTTTTAGCCGTGGATTAAAATAAGATTACATTCTTGTACTGCACATTTTTTATCAAATGTTCAGTAATTATTTGTTATACTTTCGTATTCGTTTGTCGATAATGCTAATAAAAAACATAAAGGGGTTAGCATTATGACTGAAACACTCCCTACAAGTAATATCAAATTCCTTATTGAAGGTCTTGAAATAAGAAAACAAATTTATACAGATAGTATTAACTTTTGGCTAAAGCAACAGCAAAAAAATCCCATTAATTTGACACAACCCGTTCAACAATTAATTAAAGAAGATAAACGTAAAATTGATTTAATCAATTCAATTCTTGATGATATTAGAAACGAATTGTATCAGTCCTAACGAACGAATTACTGCACAATATTTTTCAAATATACATTCAAAAAAGTAATCAAATATTAAATTTCACATTAGCAAATACCCCCTCCTGTTAAGTAGGTATGTAATATTCCCCTAAACAATGCAACAAAACACAATGTCCTTTTCTTGAAGTAATCCGCACCTTTAGTTCAATAAAAAAAGAGTTGCCTAAGCAACTCAATAAACTTTAATTATTCACTCCGATTGTTGAAGAATTTAATTAAAGCTTTCCCCAGATGAACCGTTCTCAATTTCAGCTGCCTATGCACAATTCAGACCCTAAGCGAGCCATGAGAGCCCCTTGCAGCATAGTAGGAATCTTGCTCCATTGTGGTACAAAAAGACAGTGTCCTAGCGACGATCACAAAAGATGCCCCGCTTAGTTTTCGAATATTAGCAGATGTTTGCACCCAGCTAGACGTTTTCAAATTGAAAGTTCCAAGTTGCTGCAGCTCCCGGTATTGTTCTTCCGTTAAAAATTCAATGCCCATTGCAGTTGCCATATCAATAGCTTTATTTTTTGGCTTGTGATTTTCCCTTGATTTGAGTGGATAACGGTAGTAACAAACACTTCTGCGGCCTTTAGGACTTTCCGCGTGGAATCAATAATTTTTTAAGTTATCAAGATAAAAATGCATGTACTCAATCATTTTCTCTTGCCCTCTGTGTATCTCTTATATTCTTTTGAACCGTTATAGCTGCAAATATACTAAGAACAAATGCCATACCATAAAATCCTTTTTCGCTTAAAACAATACTTCCTGCATTGTATAAACCTATGGCCATTAATGTAATTGATACAATAAGTGCGAACCAACTAATACCATAATAAATATTAGTAACTGGTATTCCCTCATCTTTATCTCTAACTGCTTTTTGTAATGATATCGCCGCATAGAGTCCGAACACTAATACTGCAAAGTAATATCCTTTTTCGTTCAATTGCATATTTGCGTTAAACAAACCTATAAGATAAGACGCAACACCTACTAATAGCGCTGCCCAAGAAGCCCCTTTGAAGGCTGGAGTCGGTTCTCCCTCTTTCCTTTCTTCTTTCACTTTTAAATCATTTCGTTTTCCTTTATCTAATAAATCTTCATTATCATTGGACATTCAATGTTTCGCCCCCATCTTTTAATCTAATAAAAATGGAGCACCAGAGACACTGTAGTGCTCCTTCCTACATCTATTATATAGAAATCCATTACAAATAATATATAATTTTATTATAAATTTCCATTTAGGATTTGAACAAGAAAAAGCGATCTTCATTATTGAAGTATCTGCTCATTAGCATTAAGTACATAACTTCACAATCTTTAGATTTTCACGTTAAATAAAACCTTTCACTTCTCTTCAATACATTCTCTTGTGGACCTAACTAAAAGGAGTGAAATCACATGGGACATTTCCCGAGCCACTGAAAAGTGTTCTTTAAATATACTCTCTAATAAAAATATGAACTAAAGGATTATGCGCTTAAGCATTCGCTTTCCGCAGGCACAGCGTAAGTTGCAACCCTCACTACGCTTGGTTTGTTGAGTCTTACGTCTCGTGCGTGCTTCTGCCGCTACGTTTCACTCACGCTTTCGTCGCAAATAATGTTCCTGCTGGAGTCTCACGCCGCTGTCGCTTTGCTTTCGCGCGGAAGATATTCGCTGCCGCGCAAAATCCTTACATAGAAAATAATACCCATGCAAAATATCACTATAAAATAATCTTAGTTTAGAATTTTTCAGTGCCTTCACATTTCCAACGCCAGGGGACAATGATTCCAATATTTCCTCCCCCAACATTCATACCAGCAAAACCATCTGTTTCTTATATCGTTGACTTTGTATATCAATACACTTACGTATGGCTTAGAGACGGGAGACAATTTTGGTTTTACCCAACTTCGTGTGGAGTATGGCGAGGTATCTGGATATAGATAGAACGGCGTCTTCTGGCAATTCTACAGAATTGACCCAAGACTTTTTCCTCTATAATTGGCTTTATTTCAAGTCAACAATTTGCGGCGGTTCCCCTGTATCAATAGGCTTACTCTATTAGGGAGCACGTCAGGAAAATACGGATTTACAGCGTTAAGAAATATTCCACCAATAAAAAAGAACTGACCTATGTCAGTTCCGATTCTTAGCTAATCACCCGATAGTTGAAGAATAAAATTAAAGCCTTCCCTAGATGATCCGTTCTCAAATTCAAATTTAGATGTCTATGCAAAATTTAGACCCTTAGCGAGCCACGGAAGCCCCTTGCAGCATAATAGGAGTCAGCTCCATTATGGTATACAAAGACAGTGTCGTAGCGACGATCACAAAAGATTGCCCCACCGAGTTCTCGAATATTAGCAGGTGTTTGCACCCAGCTCGACGTTTTCATATCGAAATTTCCAAGTTCCTGCAGCTCCCGGTATTGTTCTTCCGTTAAAAGCTCAATGCCCATGGCAGTTGCCATATCAATAGCGTTATTTTCTGGCTTGTGTTTTTTCCTTGACTCGAGTGCTTCAAGGTCGTAACAAACACTTCTGCGGCCTTTAGGACTTTCCGCTGAACAATCATAAAAAATGTATTCGCCAGTCTTTTCATCATGGCCAACAACATCCGGTTCACCGCCAGTTCCTTCCATTTCATTGAGCGACCACAATTTATCAGTATTAGCTTCGAGCTTAGCTTGTACTTTATCCCATTCAAGATCTTTATGGCGGTTCATATTTTTCTCAAAACGGGCTTTCAAAGTTTTGAGTAGTTCCTCACGTTGCTCTAGTGGCAACTCCTTATTTCTCGTTGTCATAATAGTTTCCCCCTAATTGTTATGAATAATGGTTTAAGGACTAAATCGCTCCGCTAGTAAAAAAGCGTCTTCACTCGTGGTAGAAACACACTCCGTTTGTTTAAGTACATTCTTTCCCAAAAGATTACTTTACATATAAAATATTTAAAACACAATTTTCAGCATCTCAAATATTATTAAACACTTCTTCTCTATGCACTATCAAATTTATATCATTTGAAACACAAATACCAATAATATCTAAAATATCAGACTCACAAGTAAATGGCTGATTAATTTCAATATACTTTTTAATTGTTTTCTCTACAATTTTATACTTCATTTCGTCAACTCATCATTAATTACATATCTTTGTTTTGTGTAAGTATAGATAGAAAACCCAACTTTTCTTTAATGAATTGGTGAACAAAAAAATATGTATCGACTTTTACATCAATACATACCTAACAGCTAAAATATTTCCCCTTATATCCTTTACTTATGATATGGTTCTCTACATTAATAATAATTGGTGGTTAGCCTGATTGCATTTGGCTGATCTTCAATTATTGCCGCCATTCCTTGAATTAGAAAATGTGAAATTTATTTTATAGTTAACTTTTTTGTAAAAGATGTCAGTCAGAATACCTAATAGACCCGCGAATAATATAATTACCCCATAAATGTTGGTTTCACTAAAAAAAGTATAATAAAAACCGATTCCCGTAGTTAAATAAGCAATTGACGCAATTAAAATCCTCTTCATTTTAATACACCCCAATCATTTTGGTTTTATTTTACCGTTAAATGGAACAAATGTATATGTACCTGTTATAAGTCCACACCTTTTCTCCAAATGGCTGTTCAATAATTATATCAACTGAAAGAAATGCATTTTTGATGAGGTTGAAATACCTAAAAAACCGTTAGTGTGATTAGAATTGTCAATATAATTTTTTGATAGTTTACGTCCATGCTGGCGCACTATTATGGGGCTGTCTCATAAGCCCTTTCTTCATTAATTATTTAAAACTCATGGTGAAAAACTGATGAGGCCACTCTGCTCGCTTTTCGTGGGCTTAACTTCAGCCTCCTCTAAAAAACCGCACTTACTTATGATACGGTTCACCGTGATCTAGCTAAATGAGGTCTATAACTCCTAAATTAAGGTTATTTTTCATTTTTCTCTATTATTGAATTCACTTCATCCATTCTTGGAGTTTTAAATTCTAACTCATGAATATGATTATCTATGAATAGATATAAAAGTAAGCAATGATGAGCGCTCATCATTGCCTATACACGTGTAGACTCAAATTATTTTCAATACCCTTTACCTATCCTAAATCAAGTTTCTGAGCCAACCAAGTCTGAACTACATTCGGTAAGCCTTGTTTGTAATCAGGATATTTAAATTGAAAGCCCGTTTCAAGTAGATTTCTATTCGAAAAGTTCGTATTGGCTGTTGCATATTCTGTTAACACAGGACCAAGCGCTACCTGACATAGCCAACGCGGGAAGAAGCGAATTTTAACATCTTGGACATCCATCAAACGCTCAATCTCCTGACGAAATTCACTAGCTGGTAGGGGCTGGTTATCGCATAAAATATAATTTCCTCCGACTTTTCCATGTTCAATCAAATGTAAACAAGCACGACTACAATCCTCAATATGAATTGGGCTGAAATACGCGTCATAGCCTTTTAAACCTGTAAGTGGCTTATTTTCATAAAGTGGTCGTAAATAAAGCTGCTCCATCCACGATGTCGGTCCATAAATTTGTGCCGGATACACAATCGTCACCGGGTACCCTTGCTCCCCATATTGCTTCGCTAAATCAATCGAGCTTGCAATATACGGTCCCCATCCTTTTGGTGCACTACGGTAATGTTCATTTTGCGCAACACCATTGCCCGCGTCGCCAAAATAACTTGTCCCACCGACATAAACCACTTTCTTTAAATTCTGTGGATTGATTGCCTCGAATAATCTTTTCGTCATCTCCAGATGTCCGACCGCATATGATTCCGCGACCTTCTTCGTTACCTTCTTGCCCCAAGTTGGAGGCGCTGCTAAATGAATGACCGCATCAACTTCATTGATAAATTGCTGCCACTTTCCATCCACAAGTAAATCTCCAACAATCGTTTGCATTCCCTCGTTCTGCAATTGCTGCGCCTTCTCTTCTGAGCGTGTCAATACTGTCACATCATACCCTAAATCTTTTGCTACCTTTACTAAAACGGAGCCGATATAACCCGTTCCACCTGTTACAAAAATTTTCATTTTATACCCCTTTGCTTATGAAATAGTAATTATGTTTCAGTATTCTATCCTCTTCAACTGTCGCGAGAAGATTGTAATAATCACCATCATATAAAATTTTCTTATTATACATCTCTGTATTATTAAAAACATACTAAAATTCACTTTTTTCACTTTCACCTTACTAGTAAGTGAATTTTCTGAATTACCATGTCTTTAGGAACAGTATATATATCAAAGGTTAAAATTAGGTTAAAAAATATCGGATCTTTAAAAATAAAAAAAGCCTCACTAGGTTTAGTAATATGTGAAATTATAACATAATATTATATGTTGTAATTCAAGGTGTATAGAATCTAATAATAAAATTTATGCACAAACTTAAAGTCACCTAAAACATTGTCAAATCAACGTTCTAGATGGTTCTTTTCGTAGACCGCACTTACTAATGATACGGTTCACCGAAACTACTATTAAATTCGTTCCTAAAAATGAAATTTCTTTTTGAGCTAAAGTGCATCGTTAGCTGAGTACAAGTAGTACGATCTAATAATAAAACCATCAAATAGTCACAGTTTCTTAAATTCAGGAGTGGTCATTATTTTCTGAAAAAATCTGTTTTTAGCTTCCCTGTATTCACCCATTTCTTTGCCTTCAAATTCTCTTTTCAACTCATCATATTCCATCCTAAAAATGTCATTTAGTAATAAAACATCGCGGAATTTCCAAAAAAAATCATATTCAGAATCTATAATAGTTAATTGAACCCCTAGAGGAGGTACTGTTGAATCATCTTTAAAAGCTCTGAAGCAGTCGGTTTTTATACTGCCTTCATTGAGTTCATATAATGATGAAAGTGTCTGTACTGCAAGTAGGAATAGCTCAGGCGTAACACGCACTTGTATATCTAAATCACCCTTTGTAAGACTATAAGGGACAGCTGTACTTCCAACGTGCTGAACATCAGCTTTAGGCATATGTTCATTAATGATCTTTTTGTGTACTAAGTAAGTTTTCTCTGCCTTTTCATAAAAAAGATTGTTTTTTAAAAAATTAACTTGTTCCATATTAACCCCCTTCATAGAATTATTCAGGTTAATTTTACCATATCAATTAACTATCCTCCTCGTTAGCTGATTAACAAAAACCTTTTAGAAAACAGTCTTAAAAGCCACAAATTGCACGAAACATTCGTTCATGCAATTTGTGGCTCTTTGCGTCATTTACTTTTTTTGTGGAAATCTTTGTTTTTCTAGTCGGTTGATTTGTACAATTACACCATCCTGAATCGTAATATGCACTTCCCCAAACTGCAAATCTTGAATGGCTTTAACAATTGCTTCTAATTTCTCATCATCCGCCTTCGACTGTTGAGACATACGAAACACCCCTTCATATTTTTTTGTTGTACGGCTGTGTACAAACAGATGTCCAAGCATCATTTTGATTCGGTGAGCCCCTTATCTCTCAAAACTTTCCGCTATCATTGAGCCAAGTCCTTTCACAACTCTCGCAAGATAAATGGTGTATCTTGGAATTATTTTATAATTCTAAAAACTGGAAGTCAACATAAATATCATAAAACCTAGTCGAATACTAAGTTATAAATATAATTCAATGCATTTTGTTATTAATATATGCTTAAAAACACAAAAAACTGTGCAGAATTTTTGGCACTCTACACAGTTTTTTAGCTTTAAATTTGTTGTAAACAATCCATTAGTACTTTAGCTGTTTCTTCCTTGCCATTTACCTTGATTGGTTCTCCTGTTGTCGGTACAATCCAATGCGGCTCTAGCTCACCGTATAAAGACTGAGAGCTATTTGCCACCATAAACTGTGCATCTGATGATTCCATACGCAGACGTGCTCGTGATAACAAGAAATCCACATCGTCTGTCGCTTCAAGCTTAAAGCCGACAAGTGTGACATTTGGATGCCAGTCTTTGATGTGTCCTAACACTTTTGGTGCTTTTTTAAAGTAAATAATCGGAGGCTCGTCCGAAGGCATTTTGCCCGCTTCCTCCATTAAGTTGCCAGATTGGTCATATACCTTGTCTATCACCCAATCAGAACCCGCCGCAGCCATAATGACAATATCGACGTTTTCTTCTTGAAGCGCCGTACGAATTTTATCACCTAGATCTTCAATTCCTTCAAAGCCCACTAAACGCATTTTATCTTTATTTTCAGGTAGCTTCGCAAAATAGCCATGCATATATAGCACATTGGCTCCAGCGGCAAGTGCTGCTTCAGCCAAATAGCAGCCCATTACCCCCTTCGATAAATTCGTATGTCCGCGCACACGATCCCATTTTTCAAGCGTCCCCCCACTTGTAATAAGCACCGTTTTCCCTTTTAAAGTCCCCATACAGTCACCTTTTTCTTAAAAATCTATGTATACTATTTTAGCGTAAAATAACAAAATAACCTATTTCTAATTTTGCTCATCTAACCAAGCTTTCAAGATTTCTGCAAATTTCTTCGTGACAGGTGAAGCATGGTGCTTCATTGCCAGTCCAATTGTACGGTACCCACCTTGTTTTAGTGGGATCGTTCTAAGTGAAGCTGGGAATCGGTCAATCACTAATTTGGGCAAAATACTCATCCCTAAATGATGTGTAATCATCGAAATAATGCCTATTTCTTCTGATAACTCAAATCGAATATTCGGCTTCACCTGATATTGCTCGAGAAGAACCTTCACATCATTTTTACCCCTATAAGACGTCATGATAAACGGCATATTTTCTAATTCGACAATATCAATCTCTTCTTTATCATATAAAGGACTTTTGTCGGATACTATGCAGAGGAGTGGATCATGGCGTAGTTCGATAAATTGAAATTGATCTGACTTTTCACCATTCAAAAATCCAGCGTCGACTTCCCCACTTTGCAACCATTGCTCAATTTCATAATAATCCCCTTCACGTAGTTCCACTGTAATACCCGGATAATTAGTATCCATAATTTGAATAATTTCAGGCATCCAGTTTGAGGAAATACTCGAAATTACACCAATCCGAACTTTCCCACGGGTTACCCCAAGAATATGTGCTGCCTCTTGCTGTAATAATTCTTCTGCATCCAATACATGGCGCATTGAAAGAAGCATTGTTTGCCCCTCACTAGTTAGTGTCACACCCGATCGACTGCGATGAATAAGTGCAAATCCTAGCTCTTTTTCTAAGCTAGAAACAGCATGACTAACTGCAGATTGAGTTAATCCAAGTGCCTCTGCTGCCTTCGTGAAACTCATTTGTTCTGATACTTTACTTAGTATTTCGTATTTTACTAAACTCACTACATTCTACCATCCATGAATTATTTTAATACTACTCATTATAAACATTCGTTTTACTAATCTCAATGGACCATATATAGTAAATTTTATCAATAAACTGTTTTAGTACAGAAACTGTAGGTGAGCATAATGACTATTCAAGGAAAAGCAAATATATTGATGATTATCGTGACAATGTTTTGGGGCTTGTCTTATACCTTTATGGTGTTGGGGCTTGAAACATTGGCCGTTTATAATGTAGTGGCGTTACGGTGTTTAATTGCATTTTTCGTAGCAGGACTGATTTTTTATAAACGCATGGTAAAAGTCAATTTCAAAACATTAAAGTACGCAGCAATCCAAGGCTTTTTCTTACTTCTTTTATTCGCGCTTAGCCTTTTCGGATTAGAAACGACTTCGGCTTCGAATGCAGGCTTTATTTTAAGCTTAACCGTTGTATTAGTGCCGATTATGAGTAGTTTTATCGAAAAAAAATTACCGTCAAGAGCCGTCCGTTTAGCAATTATTTGTACCATGATAGGGATTGTCATTTTAACTGTACAAGGATCTTTCGCGTTTAAACAAGGTGATATTTTAATGGCCATTGCCGCATTTGGCTATTCCATATACTTAGTGTTAAATAGTACTTTCACACGTAGCGTCGAATCGATTTCTTTTGGCATCTATCAATTAGGTTTTGCAGGACTTTACGCGTTAGTATTAACATTCCTTTTTGAAACGCCAACATTACCGAATACGACAATTTCATGGATTTCGATTTTAGGTTTAGGGCTTGTTTGTAGTGCTTTTTGTTTCATCGGGCAAACTGTTGCACAACAGTATACATCCCCTACCCATACAGGCTTAATTTTCTCTTTGGAACCAATTTTTGCTGCAATGTTCGCAGTAATGTTCTTAGGGGAAGGCCTCACAACGAAATTACTAATTGGCGGTGGCTTTATTTTAATCGGTAACTTAGTCGCACAGTTTGAACAACTCCATATCATGCGCTTCTTTAAAAAGCCAGCACATGAAAAAGTTGTTTAGGAGATATTTGCAAAGTTTCAATCTTATATATTCAGCTACCTATAATCTCGTTCTAAAAATAGAACGGGATTATATACATTGAGGGTTACTGGCCTCAAACCCGATTATCTAAGTTTTATCGGTAATGATGGTGAATTGGTTGAAACAAACCTTCTTGAGAAGTCCGTACAACTGAAAAATTATCCACATTGTAGTGACCGTGAAGTATTTCATTATGATGACTTATGATTTGTACTGCAGATAGTATTGGCGAATCTGTCGTCGAATGGCCATCGCTAACTAAAGTAACATCAAAATGATTTACCGTTGCAGTTCTCACTGCTGTATCTATGCAATGTTCTGTTTTACATCCCATGATAACAAGGTGTTCAATCGCTTTCTCCTTTAAAAACTCCATTAAGGGAGTTCCATAAAATGAATTTGTAGCTGATTTATCAAATGTTATAGCTGTTTTCGGTACGTTCACGTCAGAGTGTATTTGGAAACCTGGACCCTTGCCGTCAGCAACATCCTTATCTCTTATAAAAATTATCGAAGCATCGGTTTTTAAGGCTTCATCAATAACCAAATTAATATTCTCTATTAATGCTTCTTTATTAAGTACACTTTTCTCTTCACTATTGCCATCAACTAATTCTTGTTGGACATCAATAATAAGCAAAGCTTGATTCAATATAAAAGCCCCTTTTGATTATAATTTTCATTCATGATTCGTTTTTCCACAAATAGTGAAAGCGACAAATTAGGCAATTCAATTTGATCATCTTATATCTAAACATTCACCTTATAATGCAGCTCTAACACATCTCCCGGTACCCCTCTTATCCCCCAGTTATGTTTCGGTGTTTCAAAAATTGTGATTTCAATATCTTGAGGAGATATATTTATTCTGCTTTCTATTCGTTCAAATAGAAGCTTGATTAATTGCTTTTTGGCTTCAATTGTACGTCCTTCAAACATACTAATCTCAATAATTGTATAGGCATCGGTTCTGCCATTAGCAAAGTAAAAATCTTCTGTGTCCATAGGAAAGAACCTATGAAATTTCTTATCAGCTGGAAATTCCAGTGCATCAACCATGCACGAGTGAATTATATTCGATAATGTCCCCTTAATTGGATTTAAATGTTCTTTAATCCCGTAAACTTTAATTTGCCCCATCTAATCTAACCTCTCTTTTCCAAACTAACTATTAGACCTTATTCTAGAACGCGACTGGAAATACCTTCAACTGAGCACAAAAAAGCAGAGCGCCGGTGATGCTCGCTCTGCATTTTCTTTAAACAAGTTGATCTTAGTCAATTCGCGAAGAATTTTCACGTTGAACGGAGTTTGCTGCATGATCAATAGTATCGATAAATGGCTCTGATTTATTTAGGTTATCACCTTGTTCTGCAAATAAAACAATGGCACCGTGTTCAAGCAACTGACCATAATAAGCTATTTGTCCATCTGTTAGGTCAAATCGCTTTAATCCTTCGGTTACTGCAGAGTCACCAGTAAACCATGATTTAAATTGGTCTACCAAGTTCCCTGCTGCATGTGTTTTTACATCAGCGTCCTCTTTTACATCCTCAAATTGAGATGTATCTCTCGTAATAATGTTGATGTCTTGATAATTAATGCCATCTCGGCGCATGCTATCTAATTTACGAAGCATCTCCTCTTGAGAATGTGCCACTTCAATTCGTTGATTTTGTTCATTTTTCATGTCCAATTCCTCCTAATTTATATGGCTTATTATCTTTTTACCCCCTTGATTTAAGATAAAACATATTTACATTACATTTAATCTGTCTGTAATAGTTGTCATATATTTAATTATTAATTACCCAGGAACGCCTTTAGCATCCATGCATGCTTTTCAATGGACTGGTACATCGCATTGAGTAAATCCTCTGTACGGTCATCGCCCTCTTCAGCAGCTAGCTCCATTGTAGAATTCAACGCTTTCATAAGCTTTTCAAAATCTGAAATAGTTGTTTCAACCATTTGGATCGTTGATTCCTTCCCTGTCGCTTCTTCTATATAAGAAAGCTCTAAATGCTCTTTTAATGTTGCAACGGGCTTACCACCTTTTGATAAAATACGTTCTGCTATTTCATCTAGGTTTAATGTTACTTCGTTATATAATTCCTCGAACTTTTCATGCAGCGTAAAGAATGCATTTCCTGTCACATACCAATGATAGTTGTGCAATTTTGTATAAAGCACTGAGTATGAAGATACCAAATGATTTAATTCTGTGTTTAGTTTTTGCGTCATTGTCTTTCTCCTCCAACTTGTCGAATAGTTTGATGCTACACTCTCATTTATTCCCTACCGGCATAATTTAAAACATTGGATATCAAATTCATACTAAGAAAACAAACTTTCTACCAAATAAATATTTAACATTTCTAAATATTTTAGCTATAATAAACTCACTTACAAAAAAGGGGTGTTATTCCATGGAAGCTTTGCCATTACGTAAAGATGTGCCTTTAAAACAAACTTGGAATTTAGCTGACTTATTGGCGCAAGACACAGATTTCGATCCTGCATTAACACAAGTTATAGAGGATGCAGTAAACTTCGAACGTACTTATAAGGACTCTATTACCGATGCACAGAAGGTAATTGATGTATTAATTGCCTATGAATCACTCCAAGAAAGTATCGTACCAATCGGTGCTTATGCTAGCTTGAACTTAGAGGTAGATCGTACAAATGATGCAGCACAAATGCGTGCAGCAAAATTCGGCTCAGCTGTTGCCAAAATCAGCAGCTCCCTATCCTTTGTACGCAGTGAACTACTCAATTTGCCAACTACGACACTTGAAGAAGCAGCTTCATTAAGTCCACTCTATAAAAACTTTTTAGATGAGCTATTAAAGCAAAAACCTCATCAGCTACATCCTGAAGTAGAAAAAGCATTAGCTTCGCTAAGCGCTACTTTTAAAGCACCTTATGAAACATATAACACGACAAAACTTGTGGATATGAATTTCGGAGAATTCGAGGTAAATGGCACTAGTCACCCACTTAGCTATGTATTATTCGAAAATGACTGGGAACTCGAAGCAGATACAGATGTGCGTCGCGCTGCCTTTGAAGCATTTTCTTCAAAACTACGTGACTATCAACATACAACTGCGAAGGTGTATAACACACATGTGCAGCAAGAAAAGACAATGGCGAACTTACGTGGCTTTGACTCGGTAATTGATTATCTATTGTTTGATCAAGACGTGGACCGTGAGCTTTATAATCGTCAAATTGATTTAATTACAAAAGAACTTGCACCTCACATGCGTCGTTATGCAAAACTTATTCAAAAGGCACATGGCTTAGAAAAGATGACGTTTGCAGATTTAAAAGTTGCACTAGACCCAAGCTATGATCCAAAAGTGACAATGGATGAAGCAAAGGATTATATTAAAAAATCCCTAGCTGTCATGGGTGATGACTACAACCAAATGATTGAAAAAGCCTTTAATGAGCGCTGGATTGACTTTCCACCAAACAAAGGGAAATCGACTGGGGCATTTTGTTCAAG
This sequence comes from Lysinibacillus sp. NPDC097287, assembly GCF_044761695.1. Classification (NCBI taxonomy): domain Bacteria; kingdom Bacillati; phylum Bacillota; class Bacilli; order Caryophanales; family Bacillaceae; genus Lysinibacillus; species Lysinibacillus sp. NPDC097287. The sequence continues at coordinate 45,733 of NZ_JBIWCX010000017.1, read as the reverse complement.
CCCATATGGTAGTCACCCGTTTATTTTAATATCGTGGAATCAACGTATGAATGAAGTATTTACGCTGACACACGAGCTTGGTCATGCTGGTCATTTTGTGAATGCACATGCACATCAATCGTATTTTAATAGTCGCCCTTCTTTGTACTTCATAGAAGCACCGTCTACAATGAACGAAATGCTACTAGCAAATTATTTATTAACGCATAATGAAGATACACGCTTTAAACGTTGGGTTGTTTCGAATATTGTATCGAAAACCTACTATCATAACTTCGTCACACATTTGTTAGAAGCCGCATATCAGCGTAAAGTCTATGAACTTATTGATAACGGTGAATCAGTAAACGCAACTGTGTTAAATCAATTAAAACGCTCTGTCCTAGAAGATTTCTGGGGAGATGCTGTTGAAATTACTGAAGGCGCTGAACTTACTTGGATGCGTCAGCCACACTACTATATGGGCTTATATCCATACACATATAGCGCAGGTCTTACAATTTCCACACAAGTATCACAACGTATATTGAAAGAAGGCGCTACGGCTGTTGATGAATGGCTAGCTGTCCTTCAAGCTGGCGGCACAAAAACACCAGTAGAACTAGCGAAAATGGCAGGTGTCGATGTTACAACCGACCAACCGCTTCGTAACACAATTACCTATATTGGTGACTTAATCACTCAACTCGAACAACTAACTATAGAAATCGAAGTATAAAGATAAGCCGTCTGTGCACGTTTTTTGCGCATTGACGGCTTTTAATTATTTTGTTCTAAACTAGTAAAGTCGTACATATAATAGATTTAGGGCGTCCCTCCACATTATTCGATTTTTCAAAATAGATAATCATTTTTCTTCATACGAAAGTACCGTTATTATTAATAGAGTGCAATATATCTAGCAAATATCTAATAAGAATTTTCAAAGGAAGTGTTTTTATTTATGGTAAAACGTAATGATCCATGCCTATGCGGCAGTGGCAAAAAATACAAAAAATGTTGTGAAGGTAAACAACAAATTTCAGTTGAGACTGTAGCGATTGAAGAACTAGAACGCGTACTACAAACATTTTATTTGGAATATCCAGAACGCAAAGATGTTCGTGCATATATCGACCATGTAGGTGCTTGGCAGCCAAAATTAGAAAGCGTACTTCAGCGTGAGCTTATTGAAGCGATTGCACTGGATGACTTCTTCTTCCATCAGCAACCAAATATTTGGACAGGCTATTTAAAGAAAACGAAGAAAAAAGTAGTACGTCCTTCTACGCTAAGAGTTTTAGACGGCTGGTCACAACCTAAATTATTCATCGGTACGGTTAATGTTGTGGAAGAAGATTACTTCCAAGCAACACATGTCCTTTCAAATGAGGTTATTAACCTTCGTCGTGAAAATGACAAACCAATCCCTGAAGGTATGCAAGTATTTGCATTTATCCTACCAGACGGTACATCTAACGAATCGAATTATTTAGCTGTTTCTACACTGATTTTCTTCCCAGAAGACCACGCTAAAGTATTCGAGCAATTGAAGAAAAACTTTGAAGCATCGAAGAAATCTGTCGAGGCATTTTTACAAGAAGATCATTTATCATTCTGGGAGTTACTTGTATCAAACGGCTATAAAGGCGAAGAATTCTCTAGCTTTGAAAGTGGTGTATTGACACAAGTAAAAGAATTCCTTGAGCAAAATGAACGTGAAACAGCAGCGATGCTAGAGCTTTTAGAAGACTATCTAATCGAAGGTCAGCCTACTGCTCGTAAAGAAGCAGCAATCGCAGCTGGTGCGATTCGTTACGGCCAAGAAAACGGTCTATTTGAATCATTATCTATGAATGTCAAAGAAATCGCTGCAACCTTCGATATCTCTGCTTCATCTTTAACTAAATACTATCAAGATTTATGTAGCTATACTGCAGAAAAATAATAGACAGCCCCCTTTGCATATCAAATCGCAAAGGGGGCTTTTAGTAAACATAAAAAAGGCTGGTGAGTTGTCTATAGAGACGACTTACCAGCCTTTTTTATAAATTTAACTATGGTAACCAACCAAATATTATTATTGCCCAAAATACTTCAATTCATACTTCGTTGTAGTTGTTTAAAACATGAGGAGTAATAATAATACTACATTAGTATAATATATTTTTATCAAAAAGTATATAAAAAATATTAAAAACCGATATATATTATCAGTTTTTTATACCAATGTATCTAATATATACCAACAACATTTTACCATTTAATATATGTTTATAAATAGAAAAATATGCTTTCAACTCAAAAAAAAAAAGCAAAAGCGAGGTACTCGACATTTATATTGCCGAATACCTCGCTCATTATTACTAAATTTCAGTAGTACACTTCTATGATTTATATACTTTCATTAGTTCTTCGCCTAAAAATTGTAATTGCTCGCCCACTGTACAAGATGTGATACAAAAGCGATGAGCCCCTGTTTTACCACGATCTTTACGCAATTGTTTGATCACTAAGCAGTCCCCACAATACGTATCGTGTAGCTCGTCAATATCTTTCATGACTGTCACTTTATCCACTTGAAAACTCTCGCTCCTTTCACCCAAATTTCACTTCCTCCTATTATGAAGGGAAGGTCTTTTCTAGACAACTATTTTGTTTAAACCAATTCAATTTTGATGATTGTGCAAACTGTTTCTTGTTGTACAATATAAATGTATATTATTTTTTGCAAAGTAGGGATCGCATGTTAGAAGTTTATATTGATGCTGCAAGTGCCGGTAACCCTGGTCCAAGTGGTATTGGCATCTTCATCAAAGGTGAAGGCCATCATGAGCAAATTAGTGAATACATTGGTACATCAAATAATCATATTGCAGAATTCACCGCTTTAATACGCGGATTAGAAGAAGCGAAAAAACTTGGTACATCAATTGTTTCCGTTCGTTCTGATTCAAAAATTGTCGTTGCCTCTATGGAAAAAGAATATGTAAAAAACGAAGAATTTAAACCTCTTCTTGCGCAGGCATTACAACTTGCCGCGAGTTTTGATCTATTTTTCATAAAATGGGTACCAAGTAACCAAAATAAAGCCGCAGATGCATTAGCACGTGCGGCGATTCTTAAAGGTAAAAAATAAGAGCTTAACTGCCAACAAACAAGGAGCTGTCCACACTGAGAATGGATAGCTCCTTGTTCAAATTATCTAAATCGCGATAACTTCATCCTCATTGGGGTAAAATATGATTAATCCCTTGCTCGGGGTGCGCGACTTATCGCTCGGGTTGAGTGACTTTCGCTCCGGTTGTGTGACTTATCGCTCTGCTTGTGTGACTTTACGCTCCGGTTGAACGAATTAACGCTCCTGTTGTGTGACTTATCGCTCCGGTTGTGCAACTTATCGCTCGGGTTGAACGAATTAACGCCCAACTTGAGCGACCTCACACCAAACTTGAGCGACTACTCGTCTTGGCTGAGTATGTATTACAATCCTTTATTCACTTTACTTCTAACGAAACTGGAGAGAAAATATAATGATCTCTTTCTACAGGAGCAGCAATGGAAATAGGCACACGCTCAGAGAAAATAGGACCATCCACTACAATTGTGTGGAACTCCCCGTTCTCGCCACACGCATCGATGCCCGCAGCTTCTAGCTCCTCCATCAATTCTTTTGTCAATCTTTTACCAACATAGGAAGCAGGCATCATTTTTGTATTTACTACAATAATCCACGCCTCAAAACCAGTTTCTAGCAGTTCCTCTACCACTGTCCGCCTCGCCATGTTCCACAACGGATGAACTGCTATAATATCCGATTTCGCACATGTTGTTTGGACCCATTCTAAATGATCTTCCAAATCAATATCACCAAACACACCGTGCGTTATGCCTTCTGCTCGACATGTGTCCATCGCAGCGATAAATTGTCCTTCATATGAGCTCCAACTTGCAGATTTAGTTAAAAGTGATACTCCCAATCTATCTACTTGTGCTTGCACGACGTCTAATGGAATTGCATGAGATTTAGAAATCTCCTTATTGTCCTCAAACATCGTTAATATTTTCTTTGGAACCATCCCTAATTGCAATGCCCGATAATAGGCTAGCGCTGAATCTTTCCCACCACTCCACGAAGCAACGAAATGTACGTTATTCATAGTAGTTTCACTCCCTTTTTTATAATTGCTACCAGATGTGTTATTATGCTATCTAAGTTGAACTTAACCATTAAGTAAGCCGCTATCTTTAATTCAACATATATTGTAATTTTAACAGCTTTATCTAATGTAAGAGAATATTTAGCATTTACGATATTTAGAGAAAGTCGAGTTACTAATTGTTAGGGATAAACTGTTTTATTTCATCAGACAATATCTCTGTATCCCACGGAGCCCAAGTATACGTCACCCCATCGAATTGTACGACGTATTTATAGGCAATCGGCTCATTTGTATGCAAAACAATTTCGTAAAAACTGGGATCTCCATTATCTATATTCGGTTGAAAATTTGCATCTTCCTGACTGTTCTTTAATAGGTCAAGTAAGCTCTGTATGTCCTCATTTTTTGTAATTTCATTTATTCGTTTACTTCCTTCTGTTGCATACGCTTCATAAATTTCTACTTTCTTTACTTCATCTGAAGGCAGATCTTTAAAATGCCATTTATAGTCGTTGCCTTCGTTCTCATAATAGACTCGATAGCCATTAATCGCTTGCTCATCCTTTACCGCAATCATATCTTCCTGACCTTCCAATGCGTAGATGTTTGTACCTTTTTCGTGAAAAGCAGCATCCCCATCTTTTATTTTGTATGATGAACTCGTGACATTATCCGCTACTTTAAATTTCACCGTTCCAATTTGGTTCCCTACATATTGGTCATCAGCTAAAGCGCCTGAAAAAATCACGTAATAGTTTTTACCATTCCATTTAATAAAATCAACCCAATCAATTACCTTTTGACACCCTGCCAATAAAATAACAAGCAAACTTAGCTTCATCCATATCTTCATTTCCCTCACCCCTTTACCCGATTAGACTGAACTCGCAAAAAAAGTTACAGTAAAAACTGTATATGATGCCTTCTAGCAAAGCTAATCTATTAACAATAGTACCTAAAACAATTCTAAATATATCAGATTTTCCAATTATTCAGAATAGATATTGACATCTAATTATTACGATGATATGCTTTGACACATTAGTAGTTTAGCAAACGAAAGCATAAAGTTACTATTTTCTAGCTTTCTAGTAAAACATTTATTATTTATGTGAGGGGAAATTGATTATGAAGCGTATTTTTACACTACTTTTCGCGTTCACAGCTGTACTTTTTTTAGCAGCTTGTGGGACATCTGATGAAAAGACATCTGGTAAAGACAACACAAATGACAAAGAAGAAACACCAAAAACAGAAAAAATCATCGTTGGTATTGATGACAAATTCGCACCAATGGGCTTCCGCGATGAAAAGAACGAAATCGTCGGATTTGATATCGACTACGCTCGTGCAGCAGCTGAGCATATGGGCGCTGAAGTAGAATTCCAACCAATCGATTGGAAGACAAAAGAATCTGAATTAATTAGTGGTCGTATCGACTTAATTTGGAATGGTTACACAATTACTGATGAGCGTAAAGAAAAAGTATTATTCACAAAGCCTTACCTAGAAAATGCTCAAGTTGTAATGACTTTAAAAGATTCTTCAATTCAAGTACTTGGTGATTTAGCAGGCAAAGAAGTTGGACTTCAATCCCTATCTTCTGCATTAGATGCTTTAAATGCTAACCCAATTCAAAAAGAAATCAAAAAAATTACCGAATTTGCAGATAACGTTTTAGCATTAACTGATTTAAAATCTGGTCGTGTAGATGCTGTCGTTATTGATGCGGTTGTAGCAGAATACTACATGACACAACAACCTGATACATTCAAACTATTAGAAGAATCACTTGCACCTGAACAATATGGTGTTGGTGTAAAACCTGGCAATGAAGCTTTATTAGAAAAACTTCAAGCAGCTTTAGATAAAATGAACGAAGATGGTACTGCAGCTGAAATCTCTGAAAAATGGTTTGGAGAAAACAAGGTTTTAAAATAAGTGAATGTTATCAAAGAGGCTGTCTGTAAGTATTTGAGACAGCCTCTTCTGTGCGAAAATAGAGTATTAATGAGGCTGTCCCATATGAGCCTTTATGCTTATTGGACGGCCCCTTTTTAGGAGGGGAATTTTTATGGCGGACTACTGGCAGACAATGATCATGCCGATGCTTGAAGGAGCAAAAATGACAGTGCTGCTGTTTATTATTGCGATTCTTGTATCGATTCCACTAGGCTTCTTACTTACATTTGCTGTGAAAAGCCGTTTCAAACCGCTAGCTTGGTTTGCACAAACATATATTTATGTGATGCGTGGTACGCCACTATTACTACAGCTATTATTAATTTGCTTTGGTTTACCGATGATGCCGGTTATTGGTGAATATCTCGTACTCGATCGATTCGTAGCGGCTTGCCTTGGGTTTATCTTGAACTATGCAGCCTACTTTGCAGAAATATTCCGTGGAGGCTTACTTGCCATTGATAAAGGACAATATGAAGCTGCTCAAGTGCTCGGCTTATCGAAATGGCAAACAACAACGCGTATTATTATGCCGCAAATGTTCCGCGTGGCACTACCAGCGCTGTCCAACGAATCCGTGACACTTATTAAAGATACAGCACTTCTATATGCAGTAGCTGTTCCAGAGCTACTTCACTTTGCACAAACTGCCGTAAACCGTGATTTCACGATTGTACCGTACTTTATCGCAGGGGCTATTTATTTAGTGATGACGCTGTTCTTAACGTTAATATTTAAGTGGTTGGAAAGACGTTTTAAATTTGAATAGAGGTGAACCATATGGCACTTATTGAAGTAACGAATTTAAAAAAATCCTACGATCAGCTAGAAGTACTAAAACAAATCACATTCGATATAGAGAAGAATGATGTTGTTGCCGTTATCGGTCCATCTGGTTCGGGTAAAAGTACAATGCTTCGTAGTTTGATTCATTTAGAAGAGATTAACGGTGGTAGTATTCGTGTGGACGGTGATTATTTAGTTCAAGACAATACATACGCAAAGCCACAGGACATTAAAAAGATCACTGCGAAAATGGGTATGGTGTTCCAGCACTTTAACTTATTCCCCCATTTAACCGTGCAACAAAATCTTGAAATCTCACCAGGATTACTGAAAACAGAATCTCCTGAGGCTATTTCTCGTCGCTGTCAGGATTTACTGCAAAAAGTCGGCTTAGTCGATAAAGCAAAAGCATACCCTGCTAATCTATCTGGTGGGCAAAAGCAGCGCGTTGCCATTGCACGTGCACTGATGATGAATCCGCAAATTTTATTATTTGATGAACCAACTTCTGCGCTCGATCCAGAGCTAACAGGTGAAGTGTTAAAAGTAATGAAGGATTTAGCCGAAGAGCACATGACGATGATTGTCGTAACGCATGAAATGGGCTTTGCCAAAGAAGTGGCGAACAAAGTTGTGTTTATGGACGGCGGAGAAATTATCGAAGCCAATCATCCTGAAGAATTTTTTACTAATCCGCAGAATGATCGTACAAAAGCATTTTTGCAGAAGAACTTGAAGTAATATATCAATTAAAAAAAGCAGAGGATGTCCAATAAGTCTCTTTAAGCAGAACAACTGGCTTTCTATATGGTAAAAATCCGCTTCGCTTTCCGCGGGTACAGCGTAAGACGCAACCCTCGCTACGCACGGTTTGTTGCGTCTTACGTCTTGTGCATGCTCCTGCCGCTACGTTACACTCACGCTTTCGTCGCAAATTTTGTTACCGCAGGAGTCTACGCGGATTTTTACCTGTATATCAAAAAACAGCATAATATTTTTCTATTAGGACAGGCTCTTTATAAAGGATTACTGAATCGGCCTACTAAATGATGGTTGCCAAATTCCTTGTTCGTTTTTGAGCATTCCTGCTGACGTCTCCAGAGAACCTGAGTTCGTTGGAATGAAGGTAATCACACCTCCGTTTTCACTTCTCTGTTCAAATTGCCCTCTCTCAATACCGTTAAAGGCGTATGCATTTAACAGTCTTTGGATGTCTTCTGTAAAATAATATTCCTTTATTTTTTGTGTATTTTTTAAATAGTGCTCAATTTGCGCTCGCGCAGGACCTTCACGTGTCGTTAACAAAGCATAATGTGTTTCATAATCCAGTTCCATTTCTGCTTGCAAATACATCTTCGTAATTGTTAACGGTTCAGCACCCTGAAGTAAGGACATATCATAATTTTCTTTAAACGCATTATATAGTGATTGTTCCTCGGTTGTTAACGTAAAAGTCGGCTCAAGTTTTTCAATTCCCACGACTTTTCCAATAATCTGAGATTCTTTTATCACTTGTGCTGTATGCCCCTTGTCATTCATATAAACGGCATACTCATTCGTACTCAATGGATCAATATCTACATCGATATAATCCCTCTGCGGTTTATTGAAATGATACCGATATCCAAAATAATACTGAAAAATCTCTTGTTGTTCAGCATCATCGAATTCAATTGGTGCAACCGTGCCTGGTAAAGCTAGAAAATCACCATTTAATGTCACTTGTCCATTCGATGTTTGTACTTTATCTCCCTCCACGCCGTACACAGGAGAAACAGTAATATCATACGTATTATAGTAGGCAATATAATCGCCTACTTGTATCTCCGCATCCGGTTTAACCACCATTGGAAGATTCGACAGCATCCACTGTTTACCCATTATAAAAGAAGTATCTGGATCGATTACTAATTGCCCATTCGACTCAATAATTGGCAGCACATTTTCATTTTCCTGCAATAATGCCAGAAGCTCATTCGGGTCAGTAGGCAATGTCGCCACCGTCTTTGAAGCTGTCTCCCCATCTGACGTGACTTGCAGCATCACGACAAAACCTAAAATTAGAAGAAACGCCAGCGAAATAATAGACACTTGCCAGTTTAATTTTTTTGCTGGTGCTTTTACTAATCTATTATTCATTAGAATGCGCTGTTTCATGTCCTCAGTAAATGGTGCCTCTGAACGAAGCTCCTTTCTTAACTGCTCTTTTAAATTATTCATGGATAAACACCTCCGCCTGTGACGATAGTTTTGATCTAAGTAAATCCTTGCCTCTACGTAATCGCGTGCGCACGGTATTTTGAGAAACACCTAGCAAATCTGCAATTTCCCATGCCTCAAATTCTTCATAATAAAACAAAATAATAGCTTCTCTATAGTGGATTGGTAGCCCCATTACCGCTTGCTTTAATGATTGAAATTGTTGTTGCTTCATTACTTCCTGCTCTGCAGATTTTTCGTTTGACCAAAACGGGGTTAAAAATTGCAAAACATTTTTCCGCTTCATTTTACGTAATTCATCATGACAGCGATTAATTAATATCCTTGTCAAATAGGTTTTCAGTGCTGCCTCACCACGAAAATCGTCTCTCTTTGTAGCATATGTAAAAAACACGTCCTGTGTAATTTCCTCTGCTAGTTGCCTGTCCTTCACATATAAATAGCTAAGATGGAATAGGTACTCTCCGTATTCCTCTACTAGCTGCTCCATGTTATCATCACCTTAATTGTCTTTTAATAATTAGACGTAAAAGTTTTCGCATATTGTTCAAAAATATGAAATAATAAAAAAATAAGAATTTGGAACTTCCACTATTTGAACATGCTGTCCTTCTGCACAATTTGAAATAATTTAACATAAAAATTAAACAATTGAGTGTTGTAATACACTACTCATACCTTCCACTAATGACACTTCTAGTCTGAATACGGTGTCTGGAATACTTCAACGTATAACCCTAGTTGTTCAACTTCCTTAATAGCATTCGGACAATTTCGATTCGCACCTATGTATAGATAATAATCATACCCAAAATGGATAAAACATTGATTTTGCACACTTAATTTACACCAAATAACTTCTCTCAAAACCCATTTTGAAAGTTCTCTAATTTCGGAAGTCGTTAATTCAATACCTATTTCTAACTTCGATAAAAACGAATGTACACTCGGCTCTTGTTCTTCTAAAATATGAAGTTCAAGTGCTTCTATCGAGACTTTATCTACGCCAATCTCACGCAAAAAAGCTTCGATTGCATCTAAATAAATTGATTCTACTTTTAAATATTCTTTTTCACTCACTTTGGTCCCCACATCTGAAATGCTAGTCCACTCATCTTGATTTATGTAACTTCCATCTTCATTTCGCAACTCTGGATTATACTTTGTAACTCTCCATGAAAACATTTAACTATCACCTACACTTTTAAATTTTTCAAAAGTTCTTTCTATAAGATTACATAATATAACAGAAAATCCCCTCAAACAAAAAAAATTTTGTAAGAGAGGATTCACTTTTCCTATATATGGACTACTTTTCTCGTCTTAATTTTTGCTAACCTTATTAAATAAACCACGAAAACAACTGCTAAAACCCCTGCCCCTGTTATGTAAACAGAAGCATAGCCAGCTTGAACCGCAACGATGCCTAAGACGTATGAGCCTAGCGCAATCCCAAGGTCAAACATTGTAAAAAATGTCGCTGTTGCATAGCTACTACGGTTATGAGCCGTCGATTGTACAGCTAATGCCTGTAAACTCGTTGTCACAGCCCCATAGCCGAAACCGACAAAGATGGCCGCTCCTAAAAACAACACTGGGCCAGACACAAAGGCAAGCATTACTAACCCAATGGCAAATGAAATCAACCCTGGAATAATTACATATTGAGCTCCTTTTGTATCATAGAGCTTGCCTGTGTACGGACGCGTAATGAGCATCGATGCGGCGAATACTGCGTAAAAGAAGCTCGCTACCGCCATCAAATCCTTTTGCTGTGCATACACCGATAAGAACGATAAGACACTCGCATAAGCGAAGGCTACTAAACTAGCAATTGCTGCAATAGGCAATGCTCTGCGTTCAAGTAAATCATGAACTGTAAACTTTAGCTTCCCTTGATGTTCGGGCTTTGGTAAATCATCCGTTTTCACAGAAGCAGCTAAAAACCCGCCAGCTAGCACACAAATACTCATCACAATAAATAGCACACTAAAGCTACTATATTGGATTAATAGTAAGCCAACAAATGGACCAATGACCACTGCCAGATTATTTGACATCGCGAAATAGCCAAGCCCTGCCCCTTTTCTGCTTTTTGGCACACTATCCGCTGCCAACGAACTAACAGCCGTTGTAATAATACTAAAGAAAATCCCTTGAATAAAACGTAAGCCAAGCAAAAGTCCAAATGGATCTATCAATAAATATAAAACCGTACATACAAAATAGCCTGCAATAGAAAGGACTAACAGCTTTTTCTTGCCGAATACATCCAATAGTTTACCCGAAAACGGACGGACAATAATTGCAGATAATAAGAAACTTGAAAGCAGTAACCCTGCTTCTTTATCAGTTTGATGCAGCACGCCAATTGCATATAGCGGTAATGTTGTCACTAAACCATAAAAAACAAAAAACACCGAAATATTGATCAAAAATAAACTGATGAACCTTTTCGTCCAAATTTGCGTACTTTCTTCTTGTTGCACATCAATCAACCTTTCATTTTTTGCAATAGATTCATAAATTGTTGTTGCTCTTCAATCGTCATCGAGCCAATCATTTCTGCCTCAAATGCTAAAATTGTTTGCTCAATCGCCGGTAAGGATTCCTCTGCCATTCCTGTCAACGTCACAATCTTTTCGCGCTTATCTGCCCCATCCACTCTTTGCACCCAACCTAGTGTTTCAAGCCTTACGACGGCTCTTGTAATGCTGGGTGCCTCAACATTTAAATACTTCCAAATTTGCGTTAGTGTCATAGGACCGTGTACATGCAAGCAATATAAGATCGTCCACTGCGAGCTATACAAATTGTGTTGTTTCAACGTTTCATTTAAACAATTCGTTAAATACCTACTTTTTTGGAGTAACGCATGGAATACCGGATTCAACTTCTCACCACCTAAATTATTTACCTAGTTAAATAATCACTATACGCCTCAGTTTTAGTGTTGTAAAGAATTGATTTTATTCTCAGCATTATCGCTCATTTGCATAAAGTGAATTTTAGTGGGCATATTTTTTAAAATAGCAAAAATAAATACCCCTGAAGTTTTTATATCCTACTCCAGGAGCGTTTATTTTCATAATACTTTTATTTATTGTTTTGTTTTGGTTGTTGTGCATTATTATGAATCACTGCATTAAATTCAGCAGAATATTCTTCACGATCATTTCTTTTGTGTACATCTTCTTTCTTTTTCTTCTTGAAACTTGTTTTACCTTTCTTAGCCATTACCTGTCCACCTCCAACATTTAAAAATGAATAGTTTATTTCGGCTCTACACCAACTGTGTGCTTGCAGATGAATCCCACTCCCTTTCCACGAGCAAGTCGCAAGCTACCTGTGGAGTCTTGCCTGACTTGCTTTCCCGCAGGAGTGTCTCGGGATTCATCTGCTCCAAATAACACTTCTATTAAAGCCATGTACAGATTACGGTTAGAAACCTAAATTTCAATTATATATTTTTCTTTTTATTGGATTGTTGATTTTTATCATGATTGGTTTTATTGTTTGCATTTTTTGCTTTTGCATCAAATTCTGCAGAGAATTCTTCGTTTAAGTTGTCATTTGGGTTATTGTTGTTACTGTTACTATCGTCAAGGTCTTTACTTTTGTAGGTACCATAAGGGTTATGTGTTCTTGTATTCATTGTCTTGTTGTTGTTTTTCCCCATCTACATTCACCTCCTAAAACCTAATTTGCGCAAGATAGAAGGTTTTATTCTTTAGACTTTTCCTCATTCTAATTAACAAAAGAAAAAAACAAATAATAATGAGTTCTTTAAAACTGGGCTCTGTTTAACTTGATTGTTGCTTTTCTTCAATTTCAATCGCGTATTCAAATTTCGAATACGTGATTGAAAAAATCCGGACTTTCTTATTTGCGAACCTCTGAAATTAGAGCTAGAAAACCCATCAACTATATTGAACAGTGACCTTAAAGACACTACCTGCTTTACGCCTATTTCCTTAAAAGCAACACAAACTCCTGCATACGACAATATTTCAGAGAATTATTTACTTATTTTGCTGGATATGTTCGAGAAGCGATAAATAAGAAACAAAGTAGAGAAAAACAAAACTCCGAATAGTCCACTTTTTAAAGTGGTTGCTATTCGGAGTTTATTGTCAACAACATAGTAACAATTACTTTATGGTTATTTTAATGCATTTTTTAAAGCTGGAATAAAGTACTTAATATCATAATCAGGATCATTGCTAGGGAGCTCTGCATAAATTCGTCCATCACTTAATAACCAATATACAAATCCACCATTCCACTGAGAAGATGCATTCCCTATTGCTATTGCGCTATTTGGAACATTCATTTTAAATGCAGTAACACCGTGCTCAGTAAGAGCCGCCCCGCTCGATATCTTAAAATATTTGTCCTCTTTTGTGACAAATAGAATACTTGGCCCTGTACTATAAATATGTTTTACATTTGATACGTTTACAAGTCTGTAACTAATATTCACTTTCGATTCTAAAAAGTCCCCGTTTATATATACAGTATTATTAGAGACATAAACCTGGTTATCTTCAGTAAGAAAAGCATACATATTCGATAGGTCACTAACAACTATTTGCTTGATAGGCTGTCCTATAGGTATTTGCGTAAATTGAGTTTCTTGATTTGCCCATTTATTTAGTTTCCCTAAAGCTAACGCTGTACCATCTTCTTGTAACACAAAAAGTACATTAGCCCCTACCTCAATTTGTTTAATATTACTTACCGAAAGCTTTTTTAAAGGAGAAGATACAGAGGTACCTTGTTTTAGAGTATTATCTGGATCCAGTATATACAATTCATTGGATGTTGTTAAAGCTGCTATAAACGAACCGAACGACTCAATAGTTTCAATTTTTAAATTTTTCAAGCCGTTGATTTGTGACATTTTATCATATGTTTCATTTAGTTCCCATACAGTACCATCTTCTTTTAGAACGTAACCACTATCTAATTCTTTTGCATTTTTCGTAAGCTGTTTATAGGATTTTAAATAACGATCATTATCTGCGTTTCTTTCAGAATGCCAAGAAATTAAATTTCCACCTTGTGATAACCCTGCAATTTTTATTCCACCATCAGCAGTAGTAGAGGACATAAACATTTGCGGTAAATAAGTCTCCACTCGATAGTTCGGCTCTAACGTTCTTGCAAGAAATACTGCAAAATGAATTCTTGTTAATTTGTTATTAGGTTTGAAAGTTCCGTCAGAATACCCCGTGGTAATATTATTGGATGCTAAATTTGTAATATAAGAGGCTTGTGCACTACTTGAAGGAACATCACTAAATGTTTTTTCACTTTGTTTAGTTAAGGAAAATGCATTTACTATGATTTTAGCCATTTGTGCGCGAGTAAGAATTCCATTTGGATCAAAGTAAGAATTTCCGTTTTGATCTATTTTCCCGCTAATAAATCCTAATTCATTTGCTTTAGCAATATATTCATATCCAGTATCATCTTCACTTATATCAGTGAAATTCGGATTGTTTAATGTGTCATAGTCCATATCAAGAGAACGCATTAACATTGTAACAGCTTCTACTCTAGTGATAGAATCGTTTGGTCTGAATTCCCCTTGTTCTTGTATAACTTCTTTATCTACTAAAAATTGAACTTCCTCTTTGTTTTGCGTTACATCGGTAAAAGCTGCATTAGCTATCCCCGACATACAGAAAAACAACAATAATGGTAAAGCAAACAAAATCTTCTTCATAAAAGTCTCCTTAAATTGGTATTTTCAACTACTTTAGAATCATATCAGAAACTTATAATATTTAAAACATATTTTCCCTTCTTATTACCTAAAATCTAATATTGGGAAAAATATCTTTTCGGATGTAAAGTGTAATTATGTTGTATTTTCATTAATCTAACATATTATAAAAGTTATAGTCAGTGTTATGACAAACTACAGTTCGGGGATGCTTATTCTGTGTTGTTTTGGGGAGGTCTTACTTTCCTTACAATTGCTTTACCTATATATCTATTAACGCTACAACTAATAGATACTAGATTTAGCAAACATCAATATTTCTTTTAGCCATTGAGTTGTATGCTTGTCTTTTTCGTACCC
This sequence comes from Lysinibacillus sp. NPDC097287, assembly GCF_044761695.1. NCBI lineage: Bacteria > Bacillati > Bacillota > Bacilli > Caryophanales > Bacillaceae > Lysinibacillus > Lysinibacillus sp. NPDC097287. The sequence goes on along the minus strand of NZ_JBIWCX010000017.1, from coordinate 30,532 downwards.
ACCGCATTTGATGTTATATACATAAATGACATTAACAGCATATAAACAACACTGTAGCTAACAGAGCCTAAAACTAAAAAAATGTAGACAGGCCAGTTAGCTTGTCTACATTAAAAACTTTATAAAGTACATGTGTGCTTATTGCTACCAGTGTCAAAAAATATTCATGTTCCACTCAGTAGCAATATGCTTTAGTAAATGCACGCCCGCAACACTATTTCCAATTTCATCTATTGCCGGCCCATATATGCCAATTCCACATCCAGTAGGAAATGGCGAATGTAAGCTTGCGTGGCTTGGCACAGCAGCAAAAATTGCTCCTGAGACACCACTTTTAGCAGGCAATCCTATAAAAGCTGCAAATTTACCTGAGGAATTATACATGCCACAAGTAATCATTAACGCTTTCGTTAGTTTTGCTACTTCCTTTGGAAATAACTGCTCTTTCAATATTGGATGATAACCGTCATTGCCAATCACTAATCCAATCATTGCTAAATCCGAAACATCTACTTCAATAGCACATTGCTTCAAATAAACTTCTAGTGCTTCCTCTACTTCGCAATCTAAATAGCCAGAATCCATCAAAAAGTAGGCGATTGCTCGATTCCGATTTGCCGTTTCCCATTCGGATTGAAAGACTTCTTCATTTACACTTAATTTTTTCCCTACCATTTTTTCTAATAATTTTAATATAGTATCTAATTTTTCCTGTGATGAATTCCCAGAAATCATTGAAGAAACGGTAATAGCTCCTGCATTGATCATAGGGTTAAAGGGTTTTCCAGGTTCATGACTTTCTAAACGAACAATAGAGTTGTAGGTATCACCTGTAGGCTCTACATCAACACGCTCTAATACATAAGGCAATCCTCTATCCATACAAGCTGAAATAAAAGCAACAATCTTAGAAACACTTTGTAGTGTAAACGTGTTAGTCGTATCTCCAGCTTTCATTTCAATTCCGTCTGAGCCAATTACTGAAATGGCTAGGTGATTCGGATTATTCATTGCTAGTGCAGGTATATAATCAGCACATTTCCCCTCTTTTGAATAAGGACGAAACTGCTCAACCCATGCTTCTAATAATTGACTATCTTGTTGTTCAACATTTTTTTTATTTGATAAATCCATTTTGCTCTCTCCTTTTAAGAAAAAACAGAGCGAGGCTATCCAATAAGTCCCTTTAAGCAAAACAACTGGCTTTCTATATGGTAAAAATCCACTTCGCTTTCCGCGGGCACAGCGTAAGTCGCAACCCTCGCTACGCGCGATTTGTTGCGTCTTACGTCTTGTGCGTGCTCCTGCCGCTACGTTTCACTCACGCTTTCGTCGCAAATTATGTTCCCGCAGGAGTCTACGTTGATTTTTACCTATATATCAAAAAAACAGCATATTTAAAGTACTCTCAGCACACTATTTTACTTTTAGGACAACCACACTCTATTTCGATTGCTCCAATACGTTAAATAATTTCTGTCTTTCATCAATCAATAATAAATAGTATAGCCAAGAAATTATCTGCTAGCAAAATGTTGAGCCTGCTTGCCCCAAAGACCTAGTTTCACCCTTGATTTTTCAGAAAAAATGGAGTTGTTTACTAATTATCTAATACCATTTACTGCAAAATGGAGCTATCTCAAAAATCTTTTGAGACACCTCCATTTCTACCTGTCGCTTAGACAATCGTATATTCAGTTATGTTTAATAATGCACCGACTGCACCTGAGAAGCCGTGATCATTGATGAAGACCGGTGTATGTTTTTTTGTGCGTGTGTAATTTGCTATAACGTTCGTTAAATGCTCATTATTGCTAAGCGTTGATCCAATATAGACGATATGTTGGGCATTTTTTTCCTCTGCATATTGAATGCTGAGTGTTGTAATGACCTCACCGACTAGGCCTTGGACAGTCGCTAAAATGTCTTCAGATTGGTGTTTAATATCTTCTGTAATTCCGACTTTCCCGAAGTTACTCGCGGTTAAATGACCATCGATTGGTGTATCCATACCTTGATAGATATCGCTAACACGTAAATCGATGTCTTCACGATTCCCCTTTGCCGCCATTTCACGAATGGAATTGTAATCAGTAATACCAGTCGTCAGCGCGGATAGACCGATTAGTGTACCACCACCAATACCTGTCCCACCTACTCGAACATCTGTATTGCCATCCATATAGTGAATGGATGTACCAGTACCAATATTCGTAATCATACTTCGGTCAAAAAGATGGCCTTCTTTTTTTAGTAAAAAACGTACACCTTTCAACGTTGCTTCAAACTCTACTATATAATGAATTGATTTCATCATTTTAATGACGTCAAGTAATTGCTCAGTACGTCCCCCCGTAACTCCAATATCCTCGATATCTGGATGATCTAAAATCCAGTCTTTTACAGCCTGCAAATCATTAGACGGAAAAGTTATTAAAATCAGCTCATTGTGCTCATCCAAATACGCTATTTTCGTCAATGTGCCGCCCGTATCAATACCTATAGCCTTTGGCATACTATTTCTCCTTTAACTTTATTCAGTAGAAGTTCCTACCTCTATAGAGGGTAAGATAAATACTGATTTTTAGCTTTTATTCAGTAGTAATGAAACACCAACTGAATAAAGTTAATGCCCCCTGCGGATGTCACGGATTTTTAAAAGAAGTGAATTATGCTTACACAATTCAAAATCCGGACTCAATTACACCGAGGCGTAATTGATTATTCGCCCTTACTAAACTTTACCCCTGTTGAAATGATTGTGCAATAACTTGATTGTCATTCATGCAAAAAACATAAAAAAAATCAAAATTTATTCTATAAATATCGCATTTCATTCCGTTTTATGTAAAAAAAGAGCCGATGCTAATGCACTCGACTCTTTGATTATTGCTATTATAACATGAAAATATTATTGTGCAGAGTATCCGCCGTCAATTACAAGCTCGCCACCTGTAATGTATGAAGCTTCGTCTGATGCTAAGAATAAAATTGCGTTTGCAACTTCTTGTGGTTGTCCAAGACGACCCATTGGAGTAGCTGCTACTAGCATGTCCATAGCCGCTTTATATTGTGTTAAGCCTGCTGTCATTGGTGTTTCAATAACACCTGGGAAAACAGTGTTTACACGAATATTGTGTTTACCTAAGTCAGCAGCTGCAGCACGAGCTAATGCGCGTAATGAACCTTTAGATGCTGAGTAAGCATTGAAGCCAGACCCGATAAGAGCTGTATACGATGAAGTATTAACGATTGAACCTTTGCCAGCTTCTTTCATGTATTTAGAAGCATGTTTGATACCTAAGAATGGACCAAATGAGTTGATTTTGTGCATAAGTGCCCAATCTGCATCCGTAAGTTCTTCTGGTAATTTATGTGAAGAAATACCAGCGTTGTTGATTAAAATATCGATACGACCATATTTTTCAACGATAGCTTTTGTTACTTCTGCCCAGTTTTCATCAGAAGAAACGTCTAATTTCATGCCTTCTACGTTTTCTAATTCAGAAATTTTAGCTAGGTTGTCTTCATTGATGTCGGCTGCAATTACTGTTGCGCCTTCGTTTGCGAATAATTGTGCCATTGAAGCGCCCATTCCTGAAGCTCCACCTGTAATAATTGCAATCTTGTTGTCTAAACGACCCATAATTAAATCTCTCCCCTTCTTGTCAAACTCACCTTTGCGAATTTGAGACTATATAGTTAGCTCTCTTACGACTAACTATAATAGATTAAAATAGTTTACAACTAAACTTTATCACTTTTCTAAAACGTTTTCAAAGTATTTGTTTCTAAAAATGAACAATCTGTTTTATCTTTCTCTATTTTTGCGATACGATATACTTTAGAGGCGTGACTATTTGAACGGAGGAATTACACATGAAAGATCAAAAAACACTTTATAAAGAAGCGATGCAAGTTTTAAAGGACACGAGTCGCACCTTTTATTTACCAATTACTTTTTTAAAAAACGACCTAAAAATTTCTGTTGCCGCTGCATATTTGGCCATGAGAGCAATCGATGAGATTGAAGACCACGGGGATCTGTCAAATGAAGTGAAATTCGATTTATTAATGGCGACGAGTGAATTATTAAAAGCACCGTTTGATAATGAAAAATATACTACCCTACTTGCACCCTACTCTGCCCAATTACCAGAAGTGACTATGCGATTAGCGGACTGGTTAGTTTTTTGTCCGGAAGGCTCTCGCATGATTGTTCAAAATGCGACAAGTGAAATGTCTTATGGGATGGCGAAATGGGCAAAGGCTAATTGGCAAGTGCATACACGTGAAGACTTAGACGAGTATACATACTATGTTGCAGGTCTCGTTGGTACAATGTTATCAGATCTATGGGAATGGGGCGCTGGTATACAAACAGATCGTGAATTAGCAATTGGCTATGGACGAGGTTTACAAGCCGTCAATATTTTACGCAATCAACAAGAGGATATGGACGAGCGTGGAGTCAGCTTCGTACCTGACGGCTGGTCTCGCGACGATTTATTTGCTTACGCAGAAGAAAACTTAGCAAAAGGCGATCTTTATATGAAAGAATTAAACAAACGGACAATTCTATTATTCTGCCGCCTGCCACTAGCTTTAGCACATAAAACATTGAAGGCAATGCAAGAAGGTCGTGAAAAAATGACGCGAGCTGAAGTTGAACAAACTGTCGAGGAAGTGCAAGCAGACTGATTGGGTGACTGTTACTCACACAATTCTCCGCAGGGCAATACATGCGGAGTGCCAAATAAGCCTCTAAAATGACCTAAAAAATGCAAAACAAGTAAAACCCTTTCGCGAGAAATTTCTCATGAAAGGGTTTCTTTTTTATACAACGCTCACTATATCCAACATAATCTCATAGCCAAAGTACAGCGATAGCATACATAGTACTGCAAAAATCATTTTTTCTGCTTTACTACCCGTTTTAATGGTAATGGGGAAACGCACTGCTATTTTGATTGGGAAAAATAATTTAACTCCCTTTTTCGTCCCCATATCGAGGATCAAGTGGCTAGCCATCCCCAGCAAAATACCTATTATCAACGATCTGTACGGCACAATAGCATCCATCAGTATCGCTACTAAAAACAAAAATAGCAAACTATGTGTGAAGGACCGATGCCCAAACAGCTTATTGACGATCCTTGAACTGACGGGAAACGTCCGCCCAATTTTACTACCACTGTGGCATATATCGGGCAACAACGCACCGACTACACCTGCCCCTACTAATACAATAGGGTTTTCATTTGAAATTTGCGCAAAAGCAAGACTTGCTGTGATGCCTCCTACGATGTGTGTATTCCCTAGCATAGTCCATAATTCTCCTTGCATGTTGATAAAATTCTACACTCCAAATTTACCACACTTCTCACAAAAAGAGAACACACATTCCAAACATACGTTCACACACCTTTTGTCCAGCTCAAAAAATTAGCTACTACTAGCAACTTCCACACCTTCGTACAACTGCACTTGATTCCGCCCGCTTCCTTTTGCTACATAGAGCGCTTTATCGGCTCTATCAATCAAGCTCGCTATTGTGGAAACATCCTCATATGCAAAGTATTCCGAAATGCCAATGCTAGCCGTAAGATAAATCTTTGTCGTCTCTATTACACAAGGTGTTTTCTCAATTTCATATCTTATTTTCTCCGCTAATATTGCACTCATTTCTAATGAAGTATTGGGCGATAGTATCACAAATTCTTCTCCACCATATCTTGTGACAATATCGTTTTCTCTAACAGAATAAGATATAACTTTTGCAACATGTTTCAGCACTTCATCACCAATAGTATGACCATACGTATCATTCACCTTTTTAAAAAAATCGATATCTATGGCTACACAGGAAACATGGCTACCTGAAGCTACACACTCCCTAAATACTCTCTCCCCTTGCTCCATCAGGTAACGACGATTATAGATATTCGTTAGTTGGCAAGTAGTCGACAAACCTTCAAGTAATATCGTATTTCCTTTCACTTTGTCACTCATTCGATTGAAAGCTGCACACAGTTCACGAAATTCCTTCACAAAAGGTGTAGTATGTTTTTCATCGATTTGATGATCATACTTTCCTTGTTCAACAAATCGGACCCCTTCAAGAAGATATTGAATAGGCTCTTCTATTTTTCTTGCAAGATAAAGAGTTAAACGTATAGTAGCAATTGACCCCAACAAAATACAAAACGCTAATAACGCGAATCTCTTTATAAACGGAGCATAGGCTTCTAACACACCTACTTCAGAAATGATATACCATTTCCCTCCATTGACAGCTTGACTCTCACCTAAAACCCATTCATCTCTAACATCCTTATACATGTCCAATGATTGACCAGATTGTTTTCTTGCTAATGCCAATATATTTTCATCGATTATATAGTTTTCAGAAAATATATCTACTATTTCATTATTTTTGTCGATTTGCTGATTGAAGTTGAAATTAGTTAACAATATCCCATCTTGATTGACAAGATAAGCATGTCCTAATTGACCAACTCTAGACTCATGGAGTAGTTGATCGATTACATCTAAATTAATCGTCCCTAAAACGACACCGTTAAAATTTTGTTCCTCATCTAAAATTGGAGAAGCGATAGACATAATCGGTTTGTTTGTAACTTTACTTATTTGAACATCGGTAATATATTGTTGTTTTCCTACTTTCGCTACTCGAAAATACTCTCTATCAATAACATCCATTCCTACACTATCTTTACTATTCTCTGTGGATGTGTCGAATTGAACGATACCCTCTTTATTGATCACTATCAAATCTGTAAAATCTGTTCCATTCATAAAATCTTGAAAAAAGCCCCTGGATTCTTCATAATTATGCTCTTTAACAGTATCTAATTTTGCAATTGTGTTGATATCTTTTGAACGTTCTGATAACCAGCTTTCAAAAAAATATGTTTGAGCATTCAAAAAATAAGTCATTTCCTCATCTTGGTGTTTGATAGTTTGATGATACTCCATAAACAAGGAAGGAACAAAAATAAAAAAACTAATAATAAACGTTAATAAAACTACCCAAATACGAAATTGATTTCTTATCGAGTCTCGCTGAAATAGCTTTTTCAGAATTTTCAAAATATCCCCTCCTATAAAAAACAATACCAATTTTTGTTTTGTTTTACAAGGAAGTTTGAAAAGACTATAAAGTCCTATAGACTTTATTTTCAATATTAAAATTCTATTACAGCAAAATATTTCACTAACATATCGTCAAGTTTTGTACATTGCTCAACTGCCCTATCTCCCTATCAAAAATACCCACTAAGGCTCCCCATCGTTTCTACATATTTTTATATAAATACATCTCCCTTTGATAACTAGCTAAAACCCTGTCGCTAAGTTTTTGATACATGATCCCTTATTATTGAAAATATTAATTTTATCGTTATTCAAGATAAATACACATACAAGTAATATATTTTCGAGCTACTTGACGTTTAGTCATTATTTAGCCAAGGTATGACAGTAGGTTGTCTTAGTGGACAGTATGATAAAAGGTTGGAACTATCCCATTTATAGTGAGATCTCTAAATTAACATAAATTCAATTTCTCTTACTTTCCCTTCTTGAAGCCAAAAACGAATATACCTTTTAGAATCTCTATCAACATAGGCAATATATTCTCCCATTCCCATATCACGACATTCATAATATGATTCACCGTATTTATTAATTACAACCTCTTTACTGTCTGAAACTTTTATGTGCTTGCTTGTTTCATCATGAGGCGATATAGTGCGGACAAATTTAATTTTGTTGTTTTCATCTGCCCCAATAGAAACATCATGTCCTTTAACATAATTAGGGTACTTCACATTTTCACCCTTTGTAAACTGGGTATCAGGTTTTCCCTTAATATATTCTTCAAGTGATTTTTCTAGTTCCATATTCCCGATAATTTCTGTGCGTAAATCTGTGCTTTTCACAAAGTGGTAATTCCTTTCAAATATAAACCAAACTACTAATCCTAAAATGAGCAATGAAGGTATGGATAAAAGTAAAAAGGAAACTTTTTTATTTTTTTCAAATATAAAAATCCCAACCATCGTAATAATCACAATCATGACAAATACCAATAATATCCCCAATTTCACACCCCCTGATTAAAAGACAAACATTTAAGATTTTTCGATTCGTTTCAACATGAGTTATTCGTGTTTTTGTATGTCCAATTACGTTGGCATGTTGCAATTTTACTTTCACACAGCTTTCTTATTAGATAATCCTGTAAAAATAAAACACGAAACACCGGCTATCGTTGCGATCAATACACCTATCATTAATACAAGGCCTTTCATAAAAGTATCTTCATCTGGATAAGAAGGTTCAAGTGTCCAAGACCAATACATAAACACCATAGACAAGAGCACATAAAAACTACTTCCGATAGCCCCCATCTTCACACGACTTCTATTCGTACTTTGCCATGCTTTATGGATGATTACCCACACAAAGAAGCTCCCAATGGTAGCAAGAATGATGACTAGCCAATGAATAAATGGGATTGAAATATAAATCAATATATAAAGTATTAAACCTGTCGATAAAAATAGAGTTGCATTCATAACGAATAAGAACATTCCAGCGTACCAGTGATTTTGAAACCACACAGCATTTTTCAGCTTATGCACCACTTTGTTATTTTCGCTAAGCATGTCTATGATTGACCTTTTACTAAGAACCATTAAGAAAACGCCAAAAAGCCCCATTAGTAATAACAAAATCAATGACATTGCATCCCTCCTCCCTCTTTAAAATAATCCAAATCATCAACATCGTTTCTGTATTCGAGAATATCACCGGGTTGTCAATCCTAAGCTTTGCAAATCACCTCTAATGTAGAAAATCGTCTAGCTTTTGCTTTGCCCTATTTTGAAAGATTCGCCAACGTCATGCCCACTATATCACCTCAGATTGTTAAATCATTTTCTCCTTTTATTTCAAGTGAACTTCTTAACAATTCCTGAAGGACCGCTGCAAATATGATGACGAAACAAATTATGGTGATTCCAGGGTGTAATGCATTTTGTGATATAAGAAAGATCATCCCCATTACATATAAGATAATGATGATCATTGCATAGTTTTTTATTTGTTTTAGCGATATAACAGATCGTTCCGAAAATCCATTTTCACTGTTGATATAATTTAATAACTTCAACGCCTGATACAGCGCTAGGCAAAACGGAATTGCTGTAATATTCAAACCTATGAGAACAGAAAATCTCAAATATGCATATTCTGGATTCATCTATGCTGCATCATTTGCTAATCCCGGTAGCCCAAATGTACATAATGTGACAATAATAATTCCTAAGACAAAAATAGTGGCTTTTTAAAGTTGGTTGTACCTCGTTTCATAAGAACACCTCACTTTTTGATTTACATCTAAATCATAGCTCTTCAATTATCGATAATCAATAAATTTTTATCGTTTAAATTCCAATGTCCCTTTTTCCACACTGAAACTGTATATAACGGTTGAAATGAAATATGCGCCAGCTTGCATTTTTCATCACATAAATCAACATAAAGGGGACATGAATCTTTGAATTTACTAATAAACGAATCACCACTACAGGTATTGCCCTCACTCGCTGTAAAAATCGGTTTAAATCAAGCGCTCGTTTTGCAGCAAATGCACTATTGGCTACGCATTTCTAAAAACATTCGGGGCGGGCATAAGTGGGTTTATAAAACGTTGGAGGATTGGCATAAGGAATTTCCGTTTTGGTCGAAAAGTACGCTAGAACGCATTATTCGTAAACTGGAGGAAGATCAGCTGATTGTGGTCGGCAACTACAACCGTATGAAAATGGACCGCACAAAATGGTATCGCGTAAATTATGATGCAGTTGATATGGCTACTCGCAGTTTTCAAAATGAGGACATGCAACACGGAGAAATGATGGTATCCATTGATGTAACTTGCGAACCACCATCTCAGCAAAATGCCGAAAACGGTATCAGCAACTTGACGACACCAATAACCAAAGATTACACAAAAAATACGCCAAAGAATCCATCATTAGATTTACAACATGCCCCAATGAAAACAGCCTTTCAGTTTTATGAAGAAAATGGATTCGGTAATTTAAATTCTTATGTAGCAGAAAAAATAGGTTTTTGGATTGATGATTGTAACGAGGAATTGGTGATATTCGCCATGAAAACAGCGGTTGAAAATAATGTACCCAAATGGAATTACGTTGAATCGGTATTACGTGATTGGCAGCAAAAACAACTAACATCAGTGGCCGATGCCCAGGCCTATAAACAATCTTTTAAAACTAAAAAACAAACACCGAACACCCAAAGACGCACAGAAATCATCCCGGAGTGGTTCCACAAACGCCATGAGACCTTCACACCTGTAGAAGCTCCTCCCTCCTTCGACTTTGAAGCAGAACGGTTAAAAATTCTTGAGAAACTAAGAGGTCCAATTAAAACATGAAATAAATGTCAGTATTAAGTAAATGAAGTTGTATGCCTTATTCATCACATTCTAACTGTCCAAGCATACAACACAATGATTATGTTTTTTATCACAAAGTCATTTACACAATTTTTGCGTCATATACCATTATGTAAGATTAAATAAATAAAGCTAGCCAATGAGAGGAGCCTATGAATTGGAAACCCCAGAACAAAATACAGGAATGTACGACAATATACCTCAGCCCATCCGAAATGACGGCTCAGGGGGATATGATACTGGTCCACGGGATATTATGCGGGATCTCGAAAACCCAAACATGCTAGTTCCCCCTGAAACGGATGCAGGCTTGCTTCCTAATTTGAAATTTTCGTTCTCAGATGCTTCTATGACATTAAATCATGGAGGTTGGTCACGTGAAATCACAGTTAGGGAACTACCCATTGCGACCACGCTTGCAGGGGTAAATATGAGTTTGACAGCCGGTGGTGTTAGAGAATTGCATTGGCATCAACAAGCAGAATGGGCCTATATGATACTAGGTCGGGCACGAATTACCTCAACCGACGCAGAGGGGCGAAATTTCATTGCCGACGTAGGACCTGGTGATCTTTGGTACTTCCCCCCTGGCCTCCCGCATTCAATTCAGGGATTAGAACACTGCGAATTTCTGCTCGTCTTCGATGACGGTCACTTTTCAGATCTTAACACTTTATCTATCTCCGATTGGTTTGCACACACTCCAAAAGATGTTCTTTCTGCCAATTTCGGAGTGCCCATTAGTGCCTTTGACAACATTCCTTCAAAGCAGGTCTATATCTTTCAAGACAAGGTTCCTGGTTCGCTAGAAAGCGATAAGGTACAATCCCCGTACGGAACCATTCCTCAAAGTTTCAAGCATCAGCTACTTGCACAAACACCTATTATTACACCTGGTGGAAGTGTACGAATCGTAGACTCTTCTAATTTCCCTATATCAAAAACGATCGCAGCAGCGCTAGTTGAAATTAAGCCAGGTGGGATGAGAGAGCTACATTGGCATCCGAATAACGATGAGTGGCAGTATTATCTTACCGGGCAGGGCCGCATGACTGTATTTGCTGGCAATGGCATAGCTCGTACATTTGATTATAGAGCCGGTGATGTCGGCTATGTACCATTTGCTACTGGGCACTATATTCAAAATACCGGGAGTGAAACTTTATGGTTTTTAGAAATGTTCAAGAGCGATCGATTTGTTGATGTGTCGTTAAACCAATGGATGGCGCTTACCCCTCCAGAATTGGTTAGTGACAACTTGCATGTGGGGCCGGAATTATTGCATGCGCTACGCAAAGTAAAATGGCCTGTCGTCAAATATCCTGGGTTTTCTTACTATCCTAAATAAAGGTTGAATCGAGTTCACTAATCAGCAAGTTATATATGGGTTAGCAATACGATTCTTTCTATACTTGAAGCTGTACTTCTGATTCTCTCTATTTAGAAGTTCAATGAAAAGATCAATTTTTCTAATTGACCACATACATATTTTAAACACTAAATGAAGCAACCGCTGCATAAAGTAACGCAAGCTCTTGAGCAATATTTTAATTGTTCCATTTAATCTCTCATTTTTCTCTGTTAAATTCATAAGATGAAATTAAGATAATTTAATTTCTTCGTTGTTGATAAGGAGGATTTAATAGTGAATGACAAGAAAGTAAATCAATCAGCTGATTCGATAGATATTCAAATTGCTAAACTTGCGTATGTTGGAGCATCTATCTCTTCTCTAGGTGGTGGTATCCAACTAATTGCTGCCAGACTTGTCATAGATGCACTAGAGAAATCAAATAACAAAAGATCTCAAAATCAAGATGAACAATCTAAAAAATTAGAAGACATGCAAAAGCAGATAAACAGTATAATAAAAGAATTAAAACAAGTGAAAAGGATGATGAGATGAATTTTTGTGAATTGTACAATGAGGACCATTCCTATCAGAAGCTGTAGAGTCAAAGGATACTGTGTGTTTTTATTTGACCTTCATAAATTTCAGTTTCTTATAATGCCTCACCTTTAGTAAAAAAATGCATATGATGCAGTTAAGAGCATTTACTTTTGGTAAGGAGGATATAAAAATGAGGGGAAATAAAAAAAATTCAAACCAATCCGCCGACTCACAAGATATTCAGATCGCTAGACTTGCATTTATCGGCACTGCTATTTCTACATTAGGTGATGGTATACAAATGGTTGCTGCTGGTCTTGCACTAGAAGCTTTAGAAAAATCAAGTAACCAAGGTGCTCAAAACTCGAATGAACAATCAAAACAGACAGAAAACATGGAGAGGCAGATAGACTATTTAATAAATGAGTTACAACAAATCAAACGCATAAATAAATAAAACCTAGTTCCCAAAGCCACATCTATTTCTCTAAGTATATGCTTGGGGGATTTTTCAATGTAGAATTTGCTGCGGCTCGAATGCTGCGGCCTTTTTTCACTGAACATGGTACAACTGTTAAGGCAGACGTTCGTTATTTCCTCCCAATGTTCAATATAACAATCATGCCTGCAGTAGTCACCTTTCCATTCTTTAGTACATAGAGTACCTAAAAAGATACTTTTGAATTGTGATTTTCAAACATAAAAAATAAGGGCGTGATTTTTTTGCAATATGCTATACAACCAAGCTCAAACGATAAATTAGTTCTCGACCTCACTAATGCCATTAATGGTGAATTCAACGCTATCCGATTTTACGAACATTTGGCTCAATTTGCTCCAAATGAAGAAGTTAGAAATCGTATTTTAGAAATCAGAGGTGATGAAATTAGACATTACCAAGGTTTTTCTTATACTTATACCTGCCTCACTGGTCAACAACCTTCACCTCAAATAACAGAGACTTTACCAATAGATTTTAAAAGTGGTGTTTTAACTGCGTTTAAAGATGAACAAGAAGCAGTCGATTTTTACCATAGAGTATCTCGAGAATCTACTATTCCTTATATCAGTAATCAGTTTCGTTCAAACGCTTCAGACGAACAGAATCATGCTGTTTAGTTTTTATTTTTTATCAACAAATATTAACGCCTATCACCCACTAATCAGGTCGGTTTTTTGTTGTTTTATAACCTTCTATTTTAATACACTGAATATTTTGTTCAGATATTCATTCAATGAGAATGTATATGGAGTATTTTTAATAATAGAACAACAAAGGAGCCGCATTGGACGGCTCCTTTGTTCATTAATCTATAGCTGATAATTTATTCAATGATTCATTCAGTATCTGCAATTCAGCAAGTGTGAATGTAACACCCTTCCCCATCTTCGTATGATCCTCCGACCATTCGCGCAAGTCATACTTCGGCTCTCGCCCATTCCAGCTAATTAAATTCAGCTCTTTCTTCCACCCTTTACTACTTTCAGATAAGACTGCTAGTGTTTCAATAATTTCGTATTTGATCTCTGCCATAAATGCCACATCCTTAAAAGGAAATTTTGCTTGATGATATTGCTTTCTCAATAATACATACTACTTTCTCTTCATGAATATTTCAATAAACTATTTACACAGGCAATCTAAAATTGTACATCTCTATATCATGATTTGCACTCCACAAATTTAAATAATAAAAGGATTTTCCATACGAAAGTGCTACTAATTTATAGGTGATCAATACCCTTTCTATTGATTATCATTCTTCCGAGCAATTCTATTTTCCAATAGAAGTTCATGTAAAACAAAATATCCATTAAGTAGCTATTTCACTAGCATTAATATCTAATGACATAGTTGAAGTGAACGTCATCTTGTAAAAAAGACCTCGAAAACGTATAATGACCGTAAGAAATGAATAAATTTAAAAAAGACTACATAATGCTGGAACATCACGTAGTCTCGTAATAGCAGGCTCCCACAAAGGGACTGGCTATTTTCAGGTATAATAACCCATCTGAGCCTTTAACTCAAGGATGGGTTATTTTTTATGGTTAAATGAAAGAACTGATACAATCAATGCCGCGAATGAAACTGCAAACATTAATCCTTCAAATACTGTCACTGGCATCACGGGCTCGCACGAATCGAGTCATGCGGACGTTGCCACAGGATGTGGCGCTTTTAGTCCGCCTTTCTGCTGAATGCGGGGTGAGCCACCCACACTTGAGTCACCTATCTATTACCCTTTAATTATTACACACATATGTTCTACTATTACTATTAACCTCATTTGCCGCTAAACTAAAAAAAGACTGAGTGTGTCCACACCCAGTCTATACACGAAACATGCCGCATAATTAGCGACTGACTCAAGTTAAAGTTTTAGAACTAGTGACCTTACTTAGTCGTCAGGGTGCCTATTTCTTTAGGTTTGAATAGACGCCTCAACGCAAGTATTGCGATTCACACTGATTCTACGGCGCAAAGTCAATTTGATTAGTCATTAATAAGAAGATTGTGATAATCCAAAAGATAAAAAACGATGATGATAGGATTAAAGATAATATAGGTATAACATTTTTCTCCGTTTTTTTCACAATCCCTATTAAAGAAAAGACAATTCCAATACCTGTAAGTGCAAACGTTATATAGTCTCCAACCAAACTCCCAATGTTTGCAATTCTTGTAGGCGTTACAAATACAATAAAAAAGCAAACCACTCCTATGATCAAGGAAATCCAACTAATCATCCCATACTTCTTTTGCTTCACCATTCTATCTTCCATACCAGTAGTCCCCCCCTTCTACAAAAAATACATCCTCTCCAATAGGATTATGCAAAAAACGTTAATTTGTTTCGTTTTCAGTAGTATTAGTAGGGAGTACAACATCATGATGTTGCCGCAAACATTTATCTATCTAATACCTTTTAAATATAGTATATCTACGTTCGGTTATTCGTACCCTTCCCTCTCCTCTGCCACTTGTGTTAACCAGGGATTCACTTCTCTGTATTTCTCCGCCTTCTGCAATCTCATTTTGAAGTACGCACTTTCATTCCACTCCAACATTGAATCTAAAAACGGACGGGTTGTGTTGTGCGATTAAATCTTACTTCCCCGATTCCCCCAAATACGGGTTCTGGGTTTTGATCGGTAAAATGTTTAATGACACCAAATTTATTTGATCAACTGTTATTTTTCGATTCTGTAAAAACAGATTCGTCATATTGAGGTATTTCAATATCCACCGAACCATATACTTCGATATACCGTTTCGCAATGCTATATGTCTTTTCCCAACTCTCCAGTGCCTCAAGCATATAGAAATTACGAAACGAATTATGAGCAGCTGCATTTCCGTACCTTCTTACAACATAAAATGCGTCGTTAATGTCGGTAGCGAGTAAACCATCATGATAAAAAAAGAAATACGCTCTTGAAAGTTACTCTAAGTTAGCCTTTCCGCTTCTACTGCCTTATCCAACAATGTTTCCACAAGCGTACGGCAAGATGTCAAAGCCATTCGTGGACTTTTCGGTAGGATACTTTCAATCTCATGACCTATCTTGGCAATTTTCGGATATGTTTCTTCTATATAAAAACTATATTCTAGGATGTTTTAATGTTCGCTTGGTTTTTTCAACGCTCACACTACTTTTTCCAGCACTCACCTGCTTTTTCCAGCACCCACCTGCTTTTTTCAGCACTCGCACTACTTTTTTCAGCACCCACCTGTTTTTTCCAGCGCTCACACTACTTTTTTCAGCACTCACACTACTTTTTTCAACACTCATACTACTTTTTCCAGCACTCACACTGCTTTTTTCAGCACTCACACTACTTTTTTCAGCACTCACACTACTTTTTTCAGCACTCACACTACTTTTTTCAGTACTCACACTACTTTTTTCAGTACTCACACTACTTTTTTCAGTACTCAACTAGCTTTTCAACACTCACTAGGTTATCATCAATATCCTGGTTTCTAAGGTATATTAATACACATTACCTTAATTTTCTGTAAAGATTACCATATATAACTTATTCTGCGGGATAGATTTAATAGGTTTATATTGTTATGATTATGAAGTATTTACTAGAGAAGGAGGTTTTTTGATGAATTATGATTCTTATTATAGTGATTATGATGCAGTCCTTGGTGGTTTACTGATAATTGCTTTTATCGTGATCCTTATCTTTGCTCTTTTGTCTTATCTGATTAGTGCAATCATATTTTATACGACATCTAAAACAAATGGCTTTAGCGATCTTGCTTACATTGCTTGGATTCCGTTAATTAATGTATATAGTTTGTTCTTGTTAACTGCAAATGGTGATGATGATGCAACGAGTCGTGCTGTTGCGAAGAAAATTGCGCTGATTTATTTTGGGTTATTTATTGTTTCCTTTATCCCCATAATCGGTTTTATATCTTCACTCGCGATGGCTGGTATCGTTCTTTATTACTCGTATCGCTTAATGTATCGTTGGTCAGGTGAAACGGGCAAAGCTGTTCTTTACATTATTTTAACGTTCATTACATGTGGATTGTTCTTTGCGATTTACGGCTTAATGCGTATGAAGCAACCATTCAAAGCTTAGTCACACTGCATACAAAAAATCCTCTTTTCGTCTATGAAGACAAAAAGAGGATTTTTCGTGTTTTTAGGGAATTAGTTTTCAATTTCAAGAATAGCCTCGATTTCTTCTTGGAGCTCTCTATTCACCGATAGCGCACGTTTTTTTCTCAAATCAAGATCCATTTCTTTATCAATGAAATTAGTAGTATGTTTGTCAAAACACTCGAAACAAATGGAATGAAAATCTTTTTGCTCTTTCTTTAAAAAATCAAATTCCCACGTTTCAAGTTCTAAATAACTTACTTTATTTTTTGTTTCTTTTTCACATAATTCGCAAGTTGTTGTCATTTTTAAAAACCCTTTCATACATCTACCTTTTATTTTTTCACTAGTTGACGATCTTTAATTCTTTTAAGACGCCCATGATAGTTCATGATATTCGCTTGTGCTTGTTTGGCCTCTTCGCTAGTAGGTTGTAAGTTCGCGATGTCCCAATACTTCACCACTACATCTAATACTTGGTCAAAGTATTGTAGTGGACCATAATTTGTATCGATGGCAATGGTTTTCATTCTATCGTTAAAGTCAGGCATTACTGCGCCTGGCATAGAGAAATTAATAATGACATTCTCAAAGAACACTATGAAATTCGGATCAAGTTCAAGATGCGCTTTTACTGTGTCGCGGTAGAATGCATAATGAAGTGCTTCGTCTTTCGCTAAACGGCGAAGTAATGTTGCTAAATCTTTGTCATACTGCCCCGCTATTTTTGCTACATTATTATAAAAAACAAGTGTACCTAACTCTTGCAATGAAGTATAAGCCATTGTTGCTAGAGGGTTCGTGAAGTCTGGGAACCAACCGTTTTCAACTATTCGTTTTCTTAATGCATGCAATCTTTTAGGATTTACGTTGCGTGTCACCAATAAATACGTTTCAAGTAAGTTAGCGTGCTGGTCTTCTTCAGCCGTCCAAGTGTGTACGAAATCATTGATGACTGCCATTGAATTTTTAAATGTATAATCCAAATGCGACGTATACCAAGGTAAATTTGCTTCTGTCAGTAATGCTGTTTCGATTGCAACAATTACTCCTTCTGGAAGTGTTACTTGACTCTCATCCCAAGGAACACGTTTAAAGGACATGGCCTTGTCCCACGGAATAAATTCGTGATAGCTCCAGTCAATATTTGCAGAACGTTCCTTATGTAATTCATATAATTCTTTAATGCGCGGTTCTAAGCGTATATCCAAATCTGAATTTAACATTATCTTATCTCCTTAAGGTGTTTTACTGTCCACTTGAAAATAATTAGAATTTTCTTAATAATTATAATTTATTTGAACGATAAAAGAAATAGAAAGAGAGACTAAAAAGATTGAACCGCGTTATTTCATGTATTTCCAATCGAAAAGGACAACGCTCAGTTCACTTGAACTGAGCGTTGTCCTTTTTTAAAAAACCAGCTACTTGATAACGGTGCGATTAACTCATTACTTTCAACATACAAATTAAAATTCTTTACTCCACTCAGTATCCTCTAATATTTCACCATTTTCAGCAATATACCTCACAATAACAACCCCTTGTTGCAGTTTATCTTCGCTTTCTAGAAATGATATGAAGTCATTAAAGAGTTTTTCATCTTCGTCACTCTTTTTCCGAGGTACCGCAAGACGGATAGTAGGTTTGACGTCAAATTCTTTATAACTTTTAGGTTTAGTCGGATCGATATCTAATTGTTTCCCAATTTTGTCTTCAAAATAAACGTGGACATCCGTTGATTCTCCAAAATGCTCATTAATGTATGGTCTTATCTCTTTTTCAACATCATCTGACCATTTATCCGCGATGTACGTATCCACCATTTGTTTTGTCTCATCATCATAATAAATTAAGAACTGAGTGTTATTTTTCTTATCCCGAGCCTTGGCTGCGTAATCAAATCCGAAATTACCCATATTATCATACAAAGTATCAAATATTTCGAAGTTATCATTAAACTTTTCTTCTAAATATTCCTCTGCTTGCATTCTTACCTCTTCTTCTTTTTCTTTGTCGGGTTTCATACTTTGAACAAAGGAAAATACAATTATAGCGATACCGACTAAGATGAGACTCAAAATAACCATTAAAATTGTCGCTATCTTCTTCACCGAAATACCCCCTAATACTAATTTCTAAAAAGAAAATCCACCATTTAGGTTAATAGTGCTCCTAATACAAATTCTCTAATGATCTTCTGGAGCGTCTGTTATTCAACATCCATCTACAACTGCAGTACTTCTCTCATATGCGACAAAATTCCCCATTCGTTCTTGCACTATGAGACGTTGCTGATCAGTTAATGGTTCCTTCCTTATCGCTTAGCTTTATAACAAGTCTTCACCATGCAGGCAACTTTAATTGGTTTTATAAATTCTACTAACCATTCAAAGTTTCCATTACATTTTGAATTAAATAAAATCCTCTGCTATCATATTTTAAAAAAAGAAGTTAGAACTTAGATTGAATATGCTATATTATAGTTAGAAAATTTAAAATTCTAACTTTCTAAGCAAAGGGGATCTATTTATTATGTATGAAAATATTTTAAGACATCCAGGACCAACACCTATTCCAAAAAAGGTTCAGCTTGCTATGAGCCAAAATATCTACAGCCATCGAAGCAATGAATTTGTTGAGTTGTACCGTGAAACGACTGAGCTTGTGAAGCCTATTTTCGGCACAAAACAAGATATTTTACTACTTCCTTCTGGTGGTACAGCCGCATTAGAAGCAGCTGCAGTAAATACTGTTTCTGCCGGTGAAGATGTTGTAGTTATCACTGTTGGGGCATTCGGTGATTACTTCGTTTCCATCTGTGAGAAATATGGCTTTAACGTGCATAAGCTTGAAAAAGAATGGGGACAAGCATGTACAGCTGAGGAGTTGCAACAATTTTTACAACCATTAAATAACATTAAAGCTGTTTTCGTTACTTACAATGAAACTTCAACGGGGATTTTAAACCCGATTGGTGAATTAGCACAAGTTGTTCGTAATGAAACGGATGCATTAATAATTGTTGACGGGGTAAGCTGCATTGGCGGAGCACCTGCTGAAATGGATAAATGGGGCGTGGATATTCTTGTTACTGGTTCTCAAAAGGCTATGATGTTACCACCAGGCCTTTCTCTAGTTAGCGTGAGCGACAGAGCATGGAAAGTAATTGAAGAAAATAAAGCACCATCTTATTACTTAAACTTACAAAGCTATCGTAGCTGGGCAGAAAAAGGTATGACGCCTAACACGCCTACTATCACTCTCATCTATGGTCTACAAGCTGTTTGCAAGCTTATCGAGGAAGAAGGTGGCTTTGCTAAAACAGTCGTGCGTCACGAACTGATGAAAGACATGGTGCGCAGTGCGATGAAAGCACTCAACATCGGACTTTTGACAGATGACGAGCACGCTTCACCTACTATTACAGCAATCATGGCGCCAGAAGGAATTGCGCTAGCCGATTTCTTGCCGCATCTAAAACAACAGTATCATTTAGATTTTGCGGGTGGACTAGGCCATTTACAAGGTAAAATGTTCAGATTTGGTCATATGGGCTATTGCTTCCCAAGCGACGTTTTACAAGCCGTTTCGTTACTGGAAGCGGGACTACAAGACTTCTCTTATGATTTTGAACCGGGCGCAGGTGTACTCGCTGCACATAAAGTATTTTTAGCTGCTCAAGGCAAATAATTGACCTTTAGATCGAACTAGAGATTTAGGAGACTATCAGCGATGTTAGGAAGTTACCCATATTTACACATTTAAACTTAGAATATAAAAGATTTCCTTAAAGAACTAAACGCAAGAATGCTGATATCAACCAGCACTTCTTGCGTTTTTCGCATCTACTCTACCCCTTCACCAAAGGTTAGCACACTCTATGGACTCTTCCTTTTCCCACCTATAATGTCTCAACATAAGTACGCCTCCTAAATCGCCGAGAAGTAACGAATAGGTCTTGTGCACTTCTCCTCAAAAATAGTATAAAATGAACTATAACTAGGGATTTATTGGGGGGATCATCTATGCGTCAGACTTATCGTACCAATGAAATCGCAGAAATTGGACAAGTCCATCCAAATACAGTACGTGTTTATGAGGAGTGGGGTTACTTATCCCCTGTTCCACGAGCAGCGAATGGCTACCGCGTATATGACACGGTTCATGTAGTTCAATTGAAAATTGCAAGGCTAGCCTTTCGTTGTGAATTGATTCAAAATAATTTACGGAAACGTGCAACGAGAATCGTCAAACTGAGCGGACAAGAAGCCTTCCCCGAAGCTTTAATAGAGGCAAAGGAGTATTTTTCCCACTTAAAATTAGAACATCAATATGTACTCGAAGCGATTGAAGTCGTTAAAAATTGGTACCATTCAACGCAAAGTTCTAACACCAAGATCTATACGCATCAACAAGTGGCGAACAAATTAGGAATAACCGAAGAAGTATTACGAAATTGGGAAAGAAACGGGCTTTTTTCTGTGGAACGTAATACAAAAAGACACCGTGTGTATTATGAAGAAGATATCGAACGTCTACTCGTTATTCGTACTTTGCGAAGTGCCCATTTTTCAATGGTCTCTATTTTACGCCTTGTTCAGCAGCAAGAAGACGTCCTCCCCTTTGATATTAAAGATATTTTAAATACTCCCTCTAGCACAGAGGATATACTTCATATCACAGATCGATTAGAACTGGGCTTACGTGAAGCAATGGAGGATATAAAAGAATTAATTCGATTACTGTCCAACTACCTCAAAAGGGGCTTTCCTAAAAGGAAAAATAGTATGCTGTGAGTACTTCCAGCATGCTGTTTTTTGATATACAAGTAAAAATCCGCGTAGACTCCTGCGGGAACATTATTTGCGACGAAAGCGTGAGTGAAACGTAGCGGCAGGAGTACGCACAAGACGTAAGACGCAACAAACCGCGGGTAGCGAGGGTTGCGACTTACGCTGTGCCCGCGGAAAGCGAAGCGGATTTTTACTATACAGAAAGCAAGATGTTATGAGTAGAGGGACTTATTGGACAGCCCCAACTTGTCCCAACAGCAACGGCGAAAAATTGTTAGATGATTGTAGCAGCGTTAATTGATGCATTGCTCTTGTACAAGCCACATATAATAGACCTTTATCAAAATTACTGGCATACGATGCTTCATCCACAAATGGCACAATTACAGCATCAAATTCTAGTCCCTTAGCCAGTTGCACAGAGGAAAGGGTAATCCCTTCTGCAAATGCTGTACTATGTTCATCCAATTTATGAACGTTAAATTCCTTTTGTAGTACCCCGTAGAGTTCTTCCACCTGTGCTGCTGTTTTACAAACAATCCCGCATGTTTTATAGCTACTTGCTTCAAATTCTTTAAGATAATGCTTTATTTTTTCTGTTTGCTCTGCGAAATTTATATAGTTTTCTATTGTTGGCTGTTCACCGTGGCGCTCGATTGCCTCGATTGCATTTTCAGGTAAGAATTGTTTCGTAAATTCGATGATTTCAAACGACGAGCGATAACTTTTCTTTAATTCCACGTATTCCATTTGTGGAAAAATGGCTTGGAATCCATTTGAGGTACTGACAGCAAACGGATTTAACGATTGGCCGAAATCTCCTAAAATCGTTTTCTTGCAGCGGAATAGCTTTTGAATAACTGCATATTGTACAGGTGTGTAGTCCTGCATCTCATCAATGACTAGATGATTCACCAAATCAAATGTATCTACGCCATCCATATATGCTTTGCAATATAAATACGGATAGACATCTGCAAATTCAAACGTCCCTCTTTTCCAAATAAACTGTTCTGGTTGTCCCACATTTTCAAAAAACGCTTTATATAAACTAAGTGCATCTGTAAAACGGAGGCGTTTCTTTAAACGTTTGACGATTTCATTCTTTGAAGGCAGCTTTACCTCCCCTTGGCGTTTCGCTTTGACAACCGCTAGTAAGTCCTCTGCTACATGTTCGATGCGTTTTGACACAGGTTCCTTTGCATAGCTCGCAAAACGCTCCGTCATATAATTAGCAGCAATATCGATTTCTTGAATAGTAATGTCTTTGGGCATTAATAAATCAGTGTTTTGATTGTTTAGAAAAGCAGTTAGCTGTTCAAAAAAATGAAGGGAAGATTTAAAAGCCACACGTTTGGCTAATGCACTTTCTGGACATTCGATTAGTTGCTTTGTTTGCTCATATAGCGATATAAATTTATATTTGCTAGGTAGAATTTTCTCAGCGATTTCACCCAGACTACTCTCCCGAATTGGCTCCTCCCCTAGCTCCGGTAACACGGTCGAAATATAATCTGCGAATACTTTATTTGGCGACAGAATCATGACACGCTCTGAAGATAAAGACTCTTTATATTTATACAGTAAATAGGCAATACGGTGAAGGGCAATTGACGTTTTCCCAGAGCCTGCAACCCCTTGAATGATTAACGTATGTGCTAGATCATTACGGACAATGGCATTTTGCTCCTTCTAAATCGTGGCAATTATCGTTTTCATGCGTTCATCAGCTGCCCTACTTAGCTCTTTTTGTAATATCGAATCGTGAATGTTTATCGAGCTTTCCAGTACATAGTCCAGTTCGCTATTAATAATTTTTAGCTGACGTTTTCGAATGAGTTCCCCATAAACCGTGCCATTTAATGCTTCATAGGATGCTTCCCCTAGCTCATAGTCGTAGTACATGCTCGAAATCGCTGCACGCCAATCGAAAATACAGATTGTCCCCTCTTCATCCGTAAATGAAAATTTACCGATATAAAATGTTTCAGCATCTGCTTTACTGTCACCATCATAGACAAAATCAATTCGTCCAAAATAAGGAGATTCGATCAATTTTTCAAGCTGTGTACGTTGTTTTAATGTCATGACCCCTGTTTTATCAATAGTTGTTAATGCCCGCTGATTACTGAACATCTCCATCGTATCCATCTCATTTCGGTAATCAATCATATACTGCTTCAAATCCATATATTCATCATCATAGTCACCTACTTTGGCATTCACAGCCATGTGTGCTTTTTTTAATTTTGTCATGATCTTTGCTAAAGCTTGATGTTCATCTTGAAAATTCTGCATAATAATACCCTCCAATATTCCAGCGGTTGTACTAGCTTAGCACGCTAATTTTCACTGGTGTTATATTGGAGGGTTTTAATCATTTAAATTTATCTCATAAGAAGTTCGATTTCTGATGAGTTAAATCATTCAGTAATCCTATCAACTCTATTTGTCCATATATAGCCCTGATATCCTTCTGGAATTTTTTCAAGGCTTTCCGTTGTATCAAATCCTTCTGACCATTTACCATTTCCCTCTACGATTACGACTCGGGTGTTGACAGACTCCATTCTATCAATAAATTTATTTGGCCAACCCCATAAGTACTTTGCATATTTTAAAGGTAAATGGAGCTCCATATTATGCAATTCTTTCGGAATATATCCCGTCCAACCTACTAATTCATATTTTAATAGTGCATTTATCATCATTGTTTTTGTTAACAGTTTCATCTCTACATGTTTTGAACGTAAATAATCAAAACCTTCGCTGTCTCCATCACCATAAACTGTTATTTTATCTAATTGTTTTTTAGACATTTTACTTAAATATGAATCCCACAATACTTTTGTTGTTTCCATATCTCCATCTTTGTCATGAATTAAAAACTCTTTATTAGGAAAAGCGGCAAACACCTCATCTAAGCTTGGCATCATACCAATGCCTTTGCCGCGAAACGGATAGCTCTCTCCATTATCAGCCATATATCTATAGCCGACATCTAGTTTCTTCAATTCGTTCATCATATAATCTTTGACTTCACCTTTCCCATTTGTTCGATACTCTAAAGTGAAATCATGAAAAACGGCCAATTGATGATCCTTCGTTAACTTAATATCTAATTCCACTACGTCAGCACCATGATCAAATGCCGCCCTCATAGAAGGAATTGTATTTTCTAAATAGGGGTGCTCAGGTGGATAAATGATTTCAGCTGTATTCGTATCATACTCTACCTTTGAAATATCGAAGGTTTGAGCCAACCCTCTATGAGCTAGAATCTTATAATTTGTATCTTTCGAATAAAATAGACTCGTATTATTCATCCAAACCATAACAACCAAAAGGGTTAATACCCCCAAAATGATATATGTCCTTTTAATTTTTCTTTTTTTCATTTGTTGCTCCTTTCTTTTCTTACTTTAAAATGAATTTGTAGCGCAAAACCAGCACTTCACCACAGATAATGAAAGATGATTAAGTTCTTTCATGAGAGTTCAATAAAGAAAAAAAGAGCTGCATATGCAACTCAATAATCTTTAATTATCGCACCCCGTTAATTGAAGGGCACAATCTTTTCGAAAACAGCATTTAATGCCACCCTCATGCCTTTTTTAAATACTCTTCACGCATCTCTTGCGGCACCATACTCCCACCTGTTGCCCATACAAGATGTGTCGCCTGTTCCATTTTGTCCGCTATGTTATGCTTTTCCAAGTAACTTTGCCCGTTTTTCATTAACTGAATCGGTCCGAACATCCCTGCATGTGCAGATGGCTCTAAAAATAGGCCTTCTGATTCCATGGCTAAACCTAGTGATGTAAACAATTCTTCATCTTTCACTGTATAACAGCCGCTAATATAAGTTTCCATCACTTTCCCAACGAATTTAGAAGCGCGACCTACAGCTAGACCATCTGCTTCCGTTTTATTGTCTAAGCCAATATCTTCTACGCTGATTTCATCATGTAAACCAGTCATCAGTCCAATCGTCATACACGGTGAAGCAACTGGTTCTGCAAAGAAAATATGGACGTGTTCACCGAAAAGTTCACGTAAACCATACGCTACCCCGCCAGGACCGCCACCGACACCACAAGGTAAATAAACGAACAATGGATGCTCTTCATCCACTGCAATGTTCGTCTTTTCAAATTGTGCTTGTAAACGCTTTGCTGCCACTGCATAGCCAGCAAATAAGTCTTTCGAATTTTCGTCATCGATAAAATGGCACATCGGATTTTGCTCCGCTTCTTTACGCCCCTGCTCGACTGCCACACTATAATCTGCTTCATATTCGATTACAGTAGCACCTTTTTCACGAAGCATAGCTTTCTTCCATTCCTTCGCATCACTAGACATATGTACAACGACATTAAAACCCAACTTTGTACCCATAATGCCGATGCTTAAGCCTAGATTACCGGTAGAGCCAACCGCAATCGTATATTGCTGGAAGAATGCTCGGAGCTCGTCTGTCGCTAAAGTCGCATAATCGTCCTCTTCCTTGAGCAAACTATTTGCAATCGCAAGTCGTTCAGCATGCTTTAGCACTTCATAAATGCCACCTCTAGCTTTTATAGAACCTGATATAGGAAGTGCGTAATCGCATTTTAAGATGAATTGACCGGCAATCGATGTCTCAAACTCTTTTTCAAGAGCTGCTTTCATATTTGGAATCTCTTTAATGGATGATTCAATAAGCCCTTCACTGGCTGCAAGTTCTGGAAACGCTACTATTAAATAGGAAGAAAAGCGTTTTAATGTTTCTTCTGCTTCTTTTACCTCTTCCATTGAAAAGAGGTCAGTCTGCGCCTTTTTTAATCGTTTTGTATTTTCCCACAATACAGTGTTTTGATTTGCAATGTTTTTTAGTAGCGGATATGCTTCGAATAGTTCGTGTTTTAGGTTATTTACCATCTGATGTTTCCTCCATTTTTTGCGCTAAAATAGCTCGTTCACAAATTTGTCGAAATTTCAATTCGAACGAAATATTGTTTTCTTGTGTTCTTTTTTTCGGTCCTTTCGTACGTCCACCTGCACGTCGGATTTTCTGTCCAACATGTCTCATATCGAGCAAACGTTCGATGTTTTCATGCGTCATTTCACGTCCATTTTGGTCGATTGGGTACCCCCCACGAGCCAAAACCATGGCAGCTAAACCATAATCCTGTGTAATGACAATATCGTGTTTTGAAAGCGTATTCACTAGCGTAAAATCAACCGAATCTGGACCCTTAGGCACCATAATTGTTATTACATTATCACGTTCAATACGGTGTGATGTATCGCAAAACAAGATAGTTTCAATCTCAAACTCAGATGATATAGATAGCGACAAATCCACGACTGGACAGGCATCAGCGTCTATTAATACCTTCACAATAAAGCATCATTCCTTTCTCATAATTAGATCAATCAAACACTCACTAGTTATATCAGTATAACATTTTCAACACCCCTATTGCTCAATTTTTCACAAACTTTCAGGCATTGGAAAAAGTATTTTATTGAATAGTGAGAAAAATAGATATACGATACACCTATCAAAACATTTGGAGGTTTTCACTATGACAACAACAACTGTAAGCAACGAACAATTAGCAAAAGAATACGTAGATGGCGTATTCGAACAACTGAAACAACAAAATAGTCATCAAGCAGAGTTTTTACAAGCTGCTGAAGAAATTTTCCTTTCATTAGTTCCTGTGTTCACACAGCATCCTGAATATATTAAAGCAAATATCCTATCTCGTATCGTTGAGCCAGACCGTATCATCTCTTTCCGTGTTGCATGGCAAGATGATAACAACCAAGTTCAAGTAAACCGTGGTTATCGTGTACAGTACAGCAACGTAATGGGCCCATACAAAGGAGGTTTACGTTTCCACCCTACAGTAAACGAATCAATCATCAAATTCTTAGGTTTCGAACAAATTTTCAAAAACGCTTTAACTGGCCAACCAATCGGTGGTGGTAAAGGTGGTTCTAACTTTGATCCTAAAGGAAAATCAGATTCAGAAATCATGCGTTTCTGCCAAGCGTTCATGACTGAATTATACAGCCATATTGGTCCAGATGTCGATGTTCCTGCTGGTGATATCGGTGTTGGTGGACGTGAAATTGGCTTCTTATGGGGGCAATACAAACGTTTAACAAAAGCAAGCGAGTCTGGTGTATTAACTGGTAAAAACCCTGTTTATGGTGGTTCATTAGCTCGTAAAGAAGCTACAGGTTACGGTACTGTATACTTCGTGAACGAAATGTTAAAAGATGCAAATGATTCATTCGAAGGCAAAACAGTGGTTGTTTCTGGTTCTGGTAACGTATCTACTTACGCAATCGAAAAAGCACAGCAATACGGTGCAAAAGTTGTAGCATGTTCGGATTCTTCAGGCTATATCTACGATGCTGAAGGTTTAGATCTTGATGCGATTAAAGAAATCAAAGAAGTTAAAGGCGATCGTATTTCTACTTACTTAAACTACCGTCCAAACGCATCTTTCACTGAAGGTTGCACAGGTATCTGGACAATTCCATGTGATATCGCACTTCCATGTGCTACTCAAAACGAAATCGATGGCGATTCTGCTCGTACATTAATTGCTAACGGTGTTAAAGCAATCGGTGAAGGTGCAAACATGCCTTCTGATCTTGAGGCAATCAACGAATTCTTAAATGCTGGCGTATTATTTGGTCCTGCTAAAGCAGCAAACGCTGGTGGTGTTGCAGTATCTGCACTTGAAATGGCACAAAACTCAAGCCGTGTATATTGGTCATTTGAAGAAGTAGATGCAAAGTTAAACCAAATTATGAAAAACATTTATGCAGAAAGCAAAGCTGCAGCTGACCAATACGGCTACCCAGGTAACCTTGTTGTTGGTGCTAACATCGCTGGCTTCATTAAAGTTGCAAACGGTATGCTATCTGAAGGCGTATATTAATACTCCTTTTTATAGATTTCTTAATTTCACTTAGATGATGACGAATATTCGTCATCATCTTCTATTTTGCTATTTTTTAGAGAAAAAATGGTTATTTTCATATAAAAAACGAACATTTTTGGTATTAATTATTTTAATTATTCGTGTTATAATACTGAGGTATTTCGAAATATTGGAGGGTTTTTTGTGGAATTATTATATACAGGTAAAACGAAAGATGTATTTAAATTAGAAGATGGTCATTACTTATTAAAATTCAAAGATGATGTTACTGGTGAAAACGGCGTATTTGACCCGGGTGCTAACACTGTTGGCTTAACTATCGATGGCGCTGGTCTTGCAGGTTTACGCTTAACTTCTTATTTCTACTCAAAACTAAACGAACAAGGCGTTCCTACTCACTACGTAGATGCTAACTTCGACGATGCAACAATGACTGTAAAACCCGCTACTGTATTCGGTAAAGGTTTAGAAGTTATTTGCCGCTTCAAAGCAGTAGGTTCTTTCCTACGTCGCTATGGTGCATACGTACAAGAAGGTCAAGATTTAGATTCTTTCGTTGAAGTTACAATTAAAGACGACGATCGCCTTGATCCTCCAATCTCTGAAGATGCTTTAGCAATGTTAAACCTACTTACGCATGAAGAATATACAATTTTAAAACAACGTACAATTGAAATTTCTAAATTTGTAGGTGCTGAACTAGCGAAAAAAGGCTTAACACTTTACGATATTAAATTAGAATTCGGTCGCGATGCAAAAACAAATGAAATTTTATTAATCGATGAAATTTCAGGTGGTAACATGCGCGCTTACAAAGGTGACGAGTACATAGAGCCTTTAGAACTTGAAAAAATCATGCTTGCTGACTAACAATTAGTCTATAAAAAGAGTCACAGATATGTGGCTCTTTTTATTTTTGAAACTTTTACAAAGTTCATTCGTATAATGATTATACGCATCATGGTCTTATTTTATTTTATGGAGGTTTTTCGATGGAACACTACAATGACCCGTATCAACAAGAAGAGAAGCACAGGCCTACGCTAAACCCATTTATATCAGTTTGGTTACAGCCAAAGCAAACCGCTCGCTACATGATTGATGTAAAATCAACGGGTTATGCAATCCTTATTTTATCGATTGGCTATTTTGGTTCATTATTGTCAGGCGTTATGGAAATCGATTTTCCAGTTTGGGGGATCGTTCTATTATGTATACTTCTGGCACCGATAGCTGGTTTAATCGGCACTGCATTTTCTGCATTAATCACATGGCTATTTGGTAAGCTTTTTAAAGGCACAGGTAATTTCTCTGAACTATTTAAGGCACTGAGTTTAACAGCTATTCCGTATATTGTACTCATTCCGTTTTATTTAATTTGGCTGTACGTTGCCCCGGAATCTTTACTAACTGTAGACTACATGGGCCCTACACCATGGATTTTTTGGCCAGCTACCCTAGCGACAATTGTAGTTAGTATTTGGTCCTTTGTTATTGCTGTAGCTGTAGTCGCTGAAGCTCATCAAATTTCAAACTGGAAAGCATTCTTCACCGTATTTATTCCAAGTGTTATTTTTATATTCTTATTCATCATCATCGCATTCATCATCGTTATCGGTATAATCGGTGTCGGTATGATGTAATAAAAAAATCTCCCCTCTTGCTATGGCACTGCCTGTCTTTTTTGAGACAATAAGAAAACACCTTATTGTACAGCCAGTTTACGGTATTTTACCGGAGACTGGCTGTTTAATTTTGTT
>NZ_JBIWCX010000016.1:0-95983 GCF_044761695.1 Lysinibacillus sp. NPDC097287 | reverse complement strand
CTTTAGCGCCGATGGTAGTTGGGGGCTTCCCCCTGTGAGAGTAGGACGTCGCTAGGCACATGAAAAACAGTCAACTATATGTTGGCTGTTTTTTTTATTGTTTTAAACTAATAATTGAAGAAATTATAAGTACAAAGGTGAAGTAGAGATTCAAGAATTTCAATATACGTTGAAAATGCTCTAAAGCTAGCATATAGAGATTTCAGATATTATTCTTCCAAAGAATTTGTAGAAGACTTAAATAATCTGCCAGTAGCCTTAAAATGAAAGATGGTAAATGAGTGGAGAATTGCGTTCCACTCATTTTTATTAAGAAAAATTATCAGAATGTATTCTTGAATGATGGAGAAACACTTCGATTTGCTATACAGATCTATATTCATTTAATATGTCTTGCTAGTTGTATTAGTATTTTTCAAAAGAAATATAAGGCCTGCTTTAATAGTATTATTTTTAAAACTCCAATATAGTTCGGAGATTGTTAATATATGATTGGCTTATTGGCAGCTCTGTCCCATTCTTTAGGACGACAAGGAAATTAGAAGACAAGTCCCTTTTTATTTTTTTTATGAAGTGAATGTTAATAATGTAGGATCGATGAATACGAACATAGATGTTTGGTAATCGTGTTTGTAGTTCCTTTAATGTAATTGTTGTTTTATATTGTTCACCATTTACATAAAACCACGTACGTTTTTGAAGACTCTCTATATAAGATATGTCATTGACAGGAACCGGCGTCCAGTCTTCGTTTTGTTTGCCCGTTAGAAATTGATAAGGCTCTTGTTTCGGTTTAATAAAATTTGGTGGAAGTACTACAACTAAGGCAGCAGGCTGCTTAGCAATTTCAATAGGATAGCCTATGCCATAGTAAGGTGCATCAAATAGTGAGTTATCCATAATGGCATCTGTCTTACTACGTGTTGTTAAAACCTTTTGCGCAATACTATTCTCCTTTACACTTTCCCCCACAGCAAGCTTTATCTGATGATGACCTGAAGAAAAGAAAATGTACGCATCTTTAATGGCAATGGCTATTGATGCTGTTGCTGGAATCCAATCTTCTAAAATAATTTTGTACTGTAACAGTGCTTCTTTTTCTAAATCTTTATTATTGGTTTCCATAATCCAACTCCCCTTAAAATTGAATGTATTACCATTATTCATCCTGTCTATTCTTATTTCGTCATTATTTTCCAGTGTTTTATCTAAAAATAATGAAAATTTAGAATATCTGTTATATATTAATTTACAACAAATAAACCTGTTATGGAACAGCGGCTTAGAAAAGTTTTTTAACAGAGTATATTTAACACAATTGGGAAGGTGGAAATTTAAATGTCAACACGTCAAGAAAAGATTCAAGCTTTAGAAAAACAATGGGCTGAAAACCCACGCTGGGCGGGTATTGAACGCGCTTATACTGCAGAAGAGGTAGTTAAATTACAAGGTTCTGTAGTAATTGAACAAACTTTAGCAACTAAAGGTGCAACTCGACTTTGGAATTCTTTACACACTGAAGATTTCATCAATGCACTAGGTGCTTTAACTGGTAACCAAGCGGTTCAACAAGTAAAAGCTGGATTACAAGCAATCTACCTATCAGGATGGCAAGTAGCTGCTGATGCAAACCTTTCTGGTCAAATGTACCCTGACCAATCATTATACCCAGCAAACTCTGTACCAGCTGTAGTTAAACGCATTAACCAAGCGTTACAACGTGCAGACCAAATCGATCACACTGAAGGTCGTGATGATAACTTTGACTGGTTCGCGCCAATCGTAGCGGATGCTGAAGCTGGTTTCGGTGGTCCACTTAACGTATTCGAACTTGTTAAAGGTATGATTGAAGCTGGAGCTGCTGGTGTTCACTTAGAAGACCAATTAGCTTCTGAGAAAAAATGTGGTCACTTAGGTGGTAAAGTATTACTACCAACTCAAAACGCTGTTCGTAACTTAATCGCTGCTCGTCTTGCAACAGACGTAATGGGCGTTGATACAGTATTAATTGCACGTACAGACGCTGATGCTGCTGATATGGTAACATCTGATATCGACCCACGTGATGCTGATTTCATCACTGGTGAACGTACGCCTGAAGGTTTCTACCGCACTAAACCAGGTATTGAGCAAGCAATCGCTCGCGGTCTAGCATACGCTCCATACGCGGATTTAATCTGGTGTGAAACTTCTAAGCCATCACTTGAGGAAGCTCGTCAATTCGCAGCTGCAATTCACGCTGAATTCCCAGGAAAAATGCTTGCTTACAACTGCTCACCTTCATTCAACTGGAAAGCTAACCTTTCAGAAAATGAAATCGCTGAGTACCAACGTGAACTTGGTAAGTTAGGATACAAGTTCCAATTCGTAACATTAGCTGGATTCCATGCATTAAACCACGCTATGTTCGAGCTTGCGCATGACTACAAAGATAACGGTATGGCTGCATACTCTAAATTACAACAAGCTGAATTTGCTTCAGAATCAAAAGGCTACACAGCTACTCGTCACCAACGCGAAGTTGGTACTGGTTACTTCGATGACGTATCACAAATTATCTCTGGTGGTACATCTTCTACAACAGCAATGGCTGGTTCTACTGAAACAGAACAATTCGTATAAGTCTTTAATTAGTTAGTACGTCACTTCCTAAATTCATAATCATAGATCAGTCTCCTCCGCCCCTCCTAAGCGGGGGATGACTGCACTTAAAATCACATAGGGTGGGGGATTATACTTATGGAACAAGCAACAACAGGTAAACTTAAAATTGTTGGTGAACAAAACGAGCAAACAAAAGAAGTATTAACAGCGGAAGCCCTTGAGTTTGTTCTTGCCCTGCATGAAAAGTTTGATGCGCGCCGCAGAGAACTTTTAGAAGCTCGTCAAGTACGTCAAAAACGTCTTGATGAAGGTGAGAAACTAGACTTCTTATCAGAAACAAAAGATATTCGTGAGGGAGATTGGACAATTGCGCCACTTCCTGCAGATTTACAAGACCGTCGTGTAGAAATTACAGGACCGGTTGACCGCAAAATGGTCATTAACGCATTGAACTCGGGTGCGAAAATGTTCATGGCTTGCTTTGAGGATGCATCTGCTCCGACTTGGGAGAACATGATCAGCGGTCAAATTAATATGCGTGATGCTATTAATAAGACGATTGAATTTACGCAAGAGTCGAATGGCAAAACGTATGCATTAAACGAAGAAACGGCTGTGCTTTTAGTACGTCCACGTGGTTTACATTTACTTGAGAAACATGTACTTGTAAACGGAGAGCCGATTTCTGGTAGCTTCTTTGACTTTGGTCTTTACCTTTTCCATAATGCGAAAAATGCATTAGCAAAAGGTACGGGTCCATACTTCTACTTACCGAAGCTTGAAAGTCATTTAGAGGCACGTCTGTGGAATGATGTGTTTATCTTTGCACAAGATTATATTGGTATTCCACAAGGTACGATTAAGGCGACAGTTTTAATCGAAACGATTTTAGCAGCATTTGAAATGGATGAAATTTTATATGAACTACGCGAGCATTCGGCTGGTCTGAACTGCGGACGTTGGGATTATATTTTCAGCTATATCAAGCGTCTACGCAATCAACCAGACGTAATCTTACCTGACCGTGGTCAAGTAACGATGACTGTACCATTTATGCGTGCCTATACGTCTTTATGTATTCAAACATGCCACAAACGCAATGCACCTGCGATGGGTGGTATGGCAGCGCAAATTCCGGTTAAAGGTGATGACGAAGCGAATGCTGTAGCATTTGCGAAAGTTGCTGAAGATAAGCGTCGTGAGGCAACAGATGGTCATGATGGTACTTGGGTAGCACATCCAGGCATGGTTGCAACAGCTATGGAGCAGTTTGATGCGATTATGAAAACACCAAACCAAATCGATAAAAAGCGTGAAGATGTAAATGTTTCTGCGGCAGACTTAGTTGCTGTACCAGAAGGCACAATCACGCTTGAAGGTTTACGCTTAAACTGTAGTGTTGGAGTTCAGTATATTGCTTCTTGGTTACGAGGCAATGGGGCTGCTCCGATTCATAACTTGATGGAGGATGCTGCTACGGCAGAAATCTCTCGTACACAAGTATGGCAATGGATTCGTCATCCAAAAGGCATTTTAGATGATGGCCGTGGTATCACACTAGCATTCGTGCTAGAAATCTTGGAAGAAGAACTTGTGAAAATTAAAGAGGCTGTTGGGGAACAAGCTTATAATGGTGGTCGCTACGATGAAGCTGCTGAACTGTTTAAATCTTTAATTTCGCAAGATGAGTTCGTGGAATTCTTAACACTTCCAGGCTATGAAAGATTAAACTAATTGTTTAAAATCTACTAATTTACATGTCTAACTTTCCATGATTACAGTGGACTGACCTCGAATGCAGTCCACCTTATTCCACCAATGTAACGAGCGGGGTCTGTTCCCCCGTTCCTTACTGAAAGAAATGAGCGCAGTTTTAAAAAGGGGTCTACTTATATAGCATAAGTAAGAGATATTAAAGGGGTGAAAGATGTCTTGTGAGCTCAGATGGGGAGCTTGCAGGGCATCTTTTATATTTTGTAAGAAGTATTTAGAAATACATAAATGGATAGAAAAGTATTACATAAGAAAGTGGGAATAGTGAAGCGCGTCTTATTGCGTACGGATGTGCATTACGTATGGTACTTAATTATTACTGCAGTAGCTGTTATTGGTCCAGTGGAGTTAGCAATTTTAGTTTAATAGGCAAGATACGATTCGTCATTAGGCGGCTCGTTTTTTAATATGCATTCATCCTGTTTTTTTGTTATACTCAATATATAACAAATGTGGAGCTGATAAAGATGTTGATTCAAATAGAGCCGCAATCGGATGTACCGATTTATGAGCAGGTAACGAGACAAATTATTGAAGGTATTGCAAGAGGTGAGATGAAGCCAGGTGATATGCTACCATCTGTGCGTAGTTTGGCAGCAGATCTAGGCGTCAACATGCATACGGTGAATAAAAGTTATCATGAGCTTGAAGCAAAAGGTATTTTAACGATTCGTGCCAAGTCCGGCGCGATTATTCGCTCGGCGGAGGAACGTGCACTAACACCTGAACAGTTGAAGCAAATTGAAAAAAATTTAAAGCCTGTTGTTGCAGAAGGAATGGTGCTCGGCGCAACAGCAGATCAAATTGAGCACATGATGAAAAAGGTTTTTGCTGATTTACAGGTGCTAGCTGAAGGGATGTAAAGAACGATGCTACTAGGGATTTTTACTGTTATGTACATCTTTATATTGGCTCTACAAGTTTCTATACCGTATTTAGTGCGCGAGACGATTGTTTTTGGTGTGACTGTACCTGAACAAAATGTGAAGCATCCTGAGCTTAAGAGGGTGAAAAGGTATTATACTCAAACAGTAGGAAGCATTGGTTTTATGTTAATCATCATCATGCTTGTTGCGAGTTGGACAATGGAATTTTCGGAACAGGCACAAGGGATTTTACTAATTTCCTTTTTATTTGCTATTCTTGCGGTAAGTATGGCCATGTATTGGGTGAATCATCAAAAGGTTATGAAGCTGAAAAAAAGTGAACAGTGGGGCATGAATTTAAAGCAAGTGCGTGCAGTAGATTTAACAGCACGTAATCGTGATGAAATGTTGCCTTGGCCGTTTTTTATAGCACCAATGGGTGTAACAGCATTTCTAATAGTCTTTACCTTGTTGAATTATGAACGTATGCCAGAAAATATTGCAGTACACTGGGGGCCAAGTGGGGCTGCGGATGATTGGGTAGAAAAAACATATTTCACATCAATTGCACTGCTTGCAGTAATGCTGATGATTCAATGTATGATGTGGGGAATTGTAGATTCAATAAAACGTTCAGCCATTAAATTGTCTGTCAATCATAAAGAAGAGTCCTTAGAAAGTCAGCTGAAAACACGTAAATTTGCTAGTTGGAGTGTGCTGTTACTAAGCT
Organism: Lysinibacillus sp. NPDC097287; assembly: GCF_044761695.1. Taxonomy (NCBI): domain Bacteria; kingdom Bacillati; phylum Bacillota; class Bacilli; order Caryophanales; family Bacillaceae; genus Lysinibacillus; species Lysinibacillus sp. NPDC097287. The sequence continues at coordinate 90,010 of NZ_JBIWCX010000016.1, read as the reverse complement.
ATAGTCTAACTGGGTTATTGTCGGTACTACAGCTAAGCAATATTTATCCGGCGATGGCTGAAGGGAAGAAACTACTACCACTGTTTATTGCCTTTTTGGTGTTAGTACTTGGCGGGACGCTTGTTTTTATGTGGAAAATGCGTGAGTGGCGACTTGATTATACAGATAGTGTGGAATCTAAGGTGACCGATGTCGATGAAGATCGTTATTGGATTGGTGGGTTAATCTATATAAATCGCGAGGACCCGTCCATCTTTGTAGAAAAGAGATTTGGTGTGGGTTGGACGATGAATTTTGCCAATCCGCGTGGCTATATTGTGATTTTCTTACCATTAGTTATATTACTGTTGATTTCCATTTTTTCATTATAAAATGAAAGGGTTACTACATAGCATAGTAACCCTTTTTTGAATGGAGGGAAAAGAAAATGAAAATTTTAGTTGTGGATGATGATGTGCATATTTTGCAATTAGTAAATATTTATTTAACACGTGAAGGCTATCAAGTTATGCAAGCAGAGAATGGAGAACGGGCATTGCAATTACTTAAAAAGGACATCCCAGATTTAGCAGTTGTAGATGTGATGATGCCGGGGATGGATGGCTTTACGTTAACTGAGATACTCAGCCAAGATTATGACATTCCAGTATTATTGCTAACTGCAAAAGGGGAGCTCGAGGATAAAGAGCGTGGCTTTTTAGCGGGCTCAGATGATTATGTTGTGAAGCCATTTGAACCCAAAGAGCTACTATTCCGTATTGCGGCTATTTTACGTAGGCTTGATAAAACCAATCAAGTGACGATGCAGGTTGGAAAGTTAACGATTGATCGAAGAAGTTTTGAGGTCATGATAGGTGAAAATACGCTGGTGTTGCCGTTAAAGGAATTTGAGCTATTAGCACTTTTAGCGTCTCGTCCGAATCAGGTATTTACACGTGCAATGATAATGGAGCAAGTATGGGGCTATGATTATGATGGAGATGAACAAACGTTAAATACACATGTGAAGCGGGTACGCGAGCGTTTGCATCGTTATGATACGGGTGTCGAAATTACGACAGTACGGGGTGTAGGCTACAAACTTGAGGTTAAGATATGATGAAAACCTTATACAGTAAATTTGTTGTTACAACAATACTAATTATGATTGGAAGCCTATGTATTGGTTTTTTATTGACAAATACGTATTATCACCAAGTGATAAAAGAGCAAAATGATGCGAAAAATGTGGGGATCGCCAAAGATATTGCTGGATATATTGAGAGGGCTGCGCCAAACGACTTAGATAGTTATTTAATGACGTTGGGTGAAATCGGTTATCAAATTTATGTGTCAACTGGCAAGGATGAGCAGTATTATGGCGGTGAATATCGCGATAAAACATTATCAAAAAGTGTTGTTCAGCATGTACTAGATGGAGAAATTTATCACGGTATGAGAGATTTTCCGAAAGAGACATTTGTAACAGGCTTTTTTGCTAATGAGCTCATTAATACGATTGGTGTACCGTTTGTGTATGAGGGAGAGCAGTATGCACTGTTCATCAGACCGGATATTCGCTTATTATTTTCAGAGGTACATACGATTTTAGGTGGACTGGTTTTAGTGATGGCGATTATTAGTTTGTTGTCGATGTTGTTATTTGCGAAGGCGTTAATTCGTCCGATTACACAGTTAACCGAGGCGACACATCAATTAGCACATGAGAGATTTGATACACCTCTTGAAATTGACCGAGCGGATGAAATCGGGCAACTTGCCAATAGCTTTAATGTAATGACGAAAAAATTGCAGGAGAATGATGTGATTCGTAAAGAATTTATTAGCAATGTTTCGCATGATTTTCAGTCACCTTTATTGAATATTCAAGGGTATGTCGATTTGCTAAAGAACCCACAGTTATCCGAGCAGGAGCGGGCGGAATACACGAGGATTATTGAGATGGAGACGAAGCGAATGTCTACATTGACGAAGCAGCTGCTCCTACTTACGTCTCTCGACCAATCGACACGCCTACTCAAACGTGAGCCGTTTAGTCTAGACGAGCAATTAAAGGATACAGTGCGCAAATATCGCTGGCAATTAGAAGAAGCGGATGTGCAGTTGTCGTATCAGTTAGCGCCTGTGACGTTTAATGGAGATGCTAGTTTATTGCAAAATGTGTGGGATAATTTACTGACGAATGCAATTAAATATAATGTAGAGGGCGGGGAGATTCGACTTCACTTGCAAGAGCAGTCATCTTATGTGGAAGTACTGATAGCAGATAGCGGTATTGGCATAACAGAGGATCAACTATTAAAGGTGTTTGATCGATTTTACCGTGCAGATGAATCGAGAACAAAGCAAGGGACAGGACTTGGGCTTGCTATCGTAAAAAAGATTGCCGAATTGCACGATGGAGAGGTGCAACTAAAGAGTACGATCGGTTTAGGTACGACGGTAGTGATTCGATTACCAAAATTTTAATGAGCAGTTCATATAAAGTTCATATTCACACTATAGACTACTAAGTAAACAGTTGAAGAAACTTAGGGGGGTACTATAGTATGGAACAAAAATGGAGTCTGCGCCTTATTCGATTAGCGGCGATTTTTGGGTTAATCGGTACGTATTTAGGATCACATATGTCGGGGTCAGGTAGTTATGAATATCGACCACTTCACGCACACATTTTACTGGTCGGGTGGTTAAGCATGTTCGCATGGGGGATTTTCTACCGAGTATTCAAAGTGAAATCACAAAAATTAGTTACTGCACATGGCTGGACAGCTATTCTAGGTGTATTAGGTTTAACGATTGGTATGTGGTTATATAATTTAAATCCATTCAATTTAAATGAAACGTTTACAATGATTTTCTTCATCGTAGGGGGAACAACATTATTAATTAGTTTTGCTTTATTTATAGTTGTGACATTTATGGTTAATCAAAAAGAAGAAGCAAAAAATTAAGTAAAACCGCGTCAGTCTAACTAGACTTTGACGCGGTTTTATTAATTTGTTTCTTCTAGGGATTTTTTTAGCCAGCGTGTAGCTTCGTTATAATCTTGTGCGACACCCTGGCCTTTTTTATAGAGCATTCCAAGTTGGTATTGTGCTTTTTTATGGTTTTGTTTGGCGGCTAGGCGATATAATTTTGCTGCTTTTGCAAAATCTTTTGGCACACCTTGCCCGTTTATATGCATTTGTGCGAGTTGGAATTGTGCCTTTGCATGCCCTTTTTCTACGGCTTGTTCAATCCATTTTGCAGCTTCGTTATAGTCTTGTTCGACGCCTTTGCCTTTGTCGTATAGATTACCGAGTTGATATTGAGCGCCAGAATGACCTTGAATGGCAGCTAGTCGATAACAACGGCGGGCTTCTTCTAAATCTTGTGCTATACCCAGTCCCTGTTCATATAAAAGTCCGAGCTGATATTCTGCATGTAAATGTGACTGGTCAGTAGCGGCACGCCACCATTTCACAGCTTTACTATAACTTTGTGGGATACCAGCTCCAGTTGCGTAAAGTAAACCAAGCTCATATTGTGCTTCTGGTAAACCTTTTGCAGCGGCTTTCTCAAAAAAAGCTAGAGCTTTTTCAGATTGTTCGAGCTGAAGTGCATATAATAGTCCAAGTTCATAACCCGCACTAATATGCCCATTGTTAGCTGCAAGTGTCAGCCATTTTTCTGCCCGTTCTTTGTTTTTTTCTTGTGCATAAAGTACGCCAAGGCAATACTGAGCGTTCGTGTGCCCTTCATGGGCGGCTAATTTAAACCATTTCATTGCTTCTTCGGTATCTTGCGGTAAGCCTTTTCCACTGTTATAAAGCATAGCTAGCTGAAATTCTGCATTCGTATGGCTTTGCAGTGCTGCAAGATGAAACCATTTCACTGCATCTTCAAATCTCTGTGTGACTCCGCGCCCCTTCAAATACATATAGCCAAGGTTGTATTGTGCACTTGCATCACCAGCAGTTGCTGCTTTTTCAAAATAGGCTATTGCTTGCTCATAGCTTTGCGGTACCCCATTACCGTTATGATAAAGGAATCCGAGGTTGTTTTGCGCACTAGTATTGCCTTGATTTGACGCGAAAATATACCATTTAGCTGCTTCTGCAAAATTAACCGGCATTCCGAGACCCTGGTTGTAAAGCACACCAAGATTATATTGTGCATCTGCATTCCCTAAGTCTGCTGCTATTTTATAGTAGTGAGCTGCTTCTTTGTAATTCTGTACAACGCCATGCCCAAGATGATACAGCACACCTAAGCTATACAAAGCATTGGCATCATTTTGAGCAGCGGATTTTTCATACCACTTTATTGCTTCAGCATAGTCTTTCTTTACTCCACGTCCATGATTATAAAGTACGCCTAAATTGTATTGCGCACTCGCATTGCCTTTTGCAGCCGCTAATTCAAACCAACTAGCTGCTCGTTCATAATCTTCAGTAGGCTGATCATCATGCAAGAGTACATTAATAGCAAAAGGTGGCATTATATCCTCAATGGAAGAATGATTTTTGGCTGCTACAGATGCTTTAAAGCTACGATCATAGCGTTTGATAAACCACTCGACAATATCGCTCACATAATCAAGTACGATTTTAGCGGCCTTTGCTTCAACAACATCATTATTCGCGCCGCTTGTCATTTTACGTACAAGATTCATCAATAAATAAATGCGACGCGGATGAATTCTTGCCATAAAGTCTTTGTTATTAAGTAACGTACGGATATTTTTTAATCTTGGCTCAGTACGCATTTCAATTTTATATAATTCAAACAAAATATCTTCTAGTACAAGACGACTTTTTTGCAAGCTGATAGCAGGTTTTGAAATTGCATATGAACTAGCTTCTTGTAGATTCTCGGCTAGGCAATTGAAGGATAATGTGTGTAATTTAATGCATTGCTCACGTAGTATTTCGTATTGAATGACGATGGTACTCACTCCTTTTCTATCGGCTATCATAGAAACCGTCTCTTTTTATCATATATCGGGATAATATAGAGAATATTGATATTTTAGAATGGGGTATCTATTTGATATAGATACTGTCTATAGAAACGTTTATTGAATTGCTTACATAAGATGATAATATTTACATAGGGAGTATAAAGAAGTTTGGGGGCTTGAGTGATGAACAAAATTGCTGCGATTATTCCGGCTTTAAATCCACAACAGTCATTTGTGCTTTTTGTGCAAAAGCTATTTATGTTAGATATTGAGCGAATTGTTATTGTAAATGATGGCAGTGATGATAAGTACGATACGATTTTTGAAGAGTTGGCAATGCTTGAGAATTGCCATGTTATACATCATGATCGAAACTACGGCAAAGGGTATACTTTAAAGACAGCTTTTACATATATGCTAGCACATAGGGAGAACTATCAAGGAGTTATAACCTTAGGAGCACATGGGCAGCATACATTGCAGGACGTGAAATTAGTGCTTACGATGACAAAAGTATTCTCTGAGGGCATTGTGCTAGGTGTACGAAATTTTCATTCACCAGATTGTACATTTTCGACGTATTGGGGCAATTGGGCGACAAGTTTATTTTTTGAAGCATTATTTCACCGTAAGCTATTGGATACGCAAACAGGCTTACGATATATATCGATGAAAGAATTGCCTTGGCTGCTTGAAGTGAAGGGGGATCATTTTGATTATGATACAAACATGCTTGTTGCAGCACTCAAGCGAAAATGTCCCATCTTTGAAGTGGAAATAGGTACGTTACGTTTGAAGAAAAATTCAGTAATTCATTATGATGAAATTACTAATGCGAGGGAAATTATTACACAGATGCTCACAGATTATTTACAGCCATGGAAAAAGCAACGTTAAATCCATGTCCTTATGATAATATGTTAGGATAAATATAATTGTTGGATAACTGGATTTAGTGATTATTTCAGTGGAGGAGTCAAAGGAATGGAATATACAGACCAAGTGAAAAATCGAGTTAAGAGAATGGAAGGTCAACTTCGTGGTATTTTGAAAATGATGGAAGAAGAAAAAGACTGTAAAGCGGTCATTACACAATTATCGGCTGTCCGTTCAGCAGTTGACCGTACAGTTGGCGTGATTGTTAGTAATAACCTGCTGGAATGTGTACAAAAGGCAGAAGGAGACGGCGAAAAAATGAATGAGGTTATTCAAGAAGCCGTTAATTTAGTTGTGAAAAGTCGCTAATGATATTGATTATAGATGGAGATAGAAACTCACTGAAATCAGTGGGTTTTTTTGTTTCTGTATTGTGTTGAACAATACTCTATTTATGATGTTATATATTCTGCATTAGGTCTTATAGCCTTTTTATAATCTTTAATGATATAGAAAAAAGTCTTGAGTAGTGACCTTGACTTATAGCTTTAAAGATACAAATTTTCTATAATTATACATATGAGGGTGGTACGGAAAATAAAAGGAGTGTTTAATATGAAAAAATGGCTATTAAGTAGTGCTGCGTTACTAATGTTAAGCCCAACAGTTGCATATGGACACGGCACAGATTCATATGCAAATGAAGGTACATCGAAAGTTGCTTACAATGTGGTAGCTAGCTCAGCAATTACATCATGGGAGCAAGTAGCAAACGAAATAGCGAAACAAATGAATACATTCGCGACTGATATTAACTTATCCTACAAGGGTTCAATGGATAATTTTAGTGACAATGCGCTAGCGGCATTTGATAAAGCAAAACAACAGGCAGTGTACGCAGGCGAGCATATAGAGAGTACGTCCGTTTCGACTGACTCAGTAGGCAATATCAAACTTAAAATAAAATATTTAACCAATAAAGCACAAGAAGAGATTGTACAAAAGAAAGTAGACCAAGTACTAGCGAACATTATTACTCCTTCAATGACAACATTCGAAAAGGTGAAGGTTGTGAATGATTATATTGTGTCAAACGCAAAATATGGAGAAAGTACAAAGTCGAGTCCTCATAGTGCTCATGCACTGTTAATGGAAGGACAAGCAGTATGTCAGGGTTATGCATTATTAACTTATAAAATGCTCAATCAGATTGGTGTGGACGTGCAATACGTTGTTGGTTTTGTTAATGGGAACGAGGCACATGCCTGGAATTTAGTGAAGATTGACGGCAAGTGGTATCATCTGGATACGACTTGGAATGACCCACTACCAAACCGTGTAGGTGCATCTTCATACGATTATTTCCTAGTGACAGATACACAACTGAAAAAAGATCATACATGGGTGACATCCGATTATCCTGCAGCAACGAGTACTACCTACAGTTATATGCAAAATGTTCATTATGCGCATCAAATTAATAACTCGTTATATTTTAGTAATAAAGCCGATAATAATAAATTATATAAGCTAGATTTAGGGACTGGAAAAAAAGTTAAACTAGCAGATACACGTGTACTTTATATTGTTGGTGCAGGTGACGCAATTTACTACAGCGATTTCGGCAATGGCGGTTATTTAACTAAAATGAATATTAAAACGTTAAAAACAGAGGTGCTAGTAAAAAATGCAGTAACTGATTTAATGATAAAAGGAGAAAACTTGGTCTATAAAATTGCCTCTAAAGAACAAAAAATTAAAATTGACGTACCAACAAAATCTAGTGCAACACAAAAGAAATAGCTTGTATTATAAAAGTTCATAAAGATTTCTTAGCACAAAGGAGCCTCCGATGGATTTCTTTGTGCTTCTTTTGTATATAATGAAGAGAAGTGTAACAACGTCCCTAGGTGGTGTTGTTGCAAATGTAGAAAAGAAAAGTTTGTAGGGGTGAGGGATTTGTGGAAAAGGCTAGCGCTAATACTTATTATCGTTATTTTTATTGAACCGATTTATACTGTTGGAAAGTCGTCAGTTCAAAAAATTATAGATTGGGCAGGTCGTGAAGAAGTTGCTACGGTATTAACATCTACAAAAGAAAAAATCGCAGATGTAACTGCTGCTTTTTCTGAAGATGCCTCGATTGAAATAGCAACTCCAACAGAAAATATGGATGCCGTTGCGCAATTGCCAGCTTCTAATGCTCCAGTAATAGCTCCAGTTGCAAAGATTACTGTGACGAATGAAAAAGAGTTAGCAGATGCGATGTATTCATACTTTAGTAGTTTTTCACCTACGTTTGAAATTCAATATACAGGTAGTACCAAACGCATAGAGAAAATTATAGAAGAAGCATATGATGAAGCACTTAAACGGGATGGTTATGTATACGGTCATATTAGTGAACATGCCATTCGTTATGAATATAATAAAAAAACAGCGAAGATTTATGGTGAACAAACCTATTTAATGACACCTGAACAGGCAAATTATGTGGAGATGAATGTTCAAGATGTTTTAGCGTCCATTGTGACTAGTTCGATGTCAGATGTAGAAAAAGTAAAGGCTGTCAACGACTACATTGTGTCACATACAGCTTATACAGATGAAACTAAGTCTAGCCCTCACAGTGCTTATACAGTATTAGCTGAACGAGGTGGAGTTTGTCAGGGCTATGCATTACTTGCACATTCAATGCTACAAAAGCTTGGTATTGAGACGCAGTATATTGTTGGTTATGTTGGTGAGGTTGGACATGCATGGAATTTAGTGAAGCTAGGCGGTCAGTGGTATCACTTAGATACGACATGGAATGACCCATTGCCGGATCGTAAAGGTGCAGTGCGTTATCAGTACTTTTTAGTGGATGATCGTACAATGGCTCAGGATCATTCATGGATTGCTTCAGATTATCCGAAGGCAACAAGTACGAAATATAGCTATTATCATGATATTGATTTCCCAGCACAGGTTGACCAACAGTTATTTTACAGTAACGAGGCTGACAATAATAAGTTATATGTACTTGATATGAATACTGGCAAGTCCAAACGTGTGACAGGCTCACGAGCACAGTACATTGTATATGCAAATGGTTGGATCTATTTCAGTAATTACTCGCGAGGAGCTTACTTGTCAAAAATACGTCCAGATGGAACCGGTGAGGAAATTTTAAATCGCGAAGATACGAAAGATTTATATGTGAAGGACGGCTATTTATATTTCACAACGAACGAACTGAAGAAAATGGCGTTACAATAACATAGAAAGTGGTTGTACTACAAATGGAGGTAACTCAAGATTCTTGAGTTACCTCCATTTGTGTGCGTTTAATAATATAATCAATAGGCGCTTGCTGGCATAGAGAGATGCGGATTTTCGGATACATTGATGTCATTTCCTTTGTGAATGTATGAAGGATAAATGGATTATGCTTGATGGCGCCTCCGTTGCAGTACAGCGTAAATACATCACCGTTATAACCTATTTTCTTTAAGACTGCACATGCTAGTAAAACTAATTCATGTGCTGCCCTAGTGGAAATTTGTATGGCACAGGCGTCATTTTTGGATGTTGCTTCGGCTAAGAATGACCCCATTTTTGCTAAATGTGCGTTTGTATATGAGGGACGGAATAACCATGTTGCAAGCTCTGTCGCATGCTGTATATGTAAATAGTTGAACACAGCATTTTTTAACAGCGTTGGTTCGCCTCGTCCGTCTTCCATTTTAAAAATGGCCTTTACGACTTCCTGACCTAGCCAGTAACCACTACCTTCGTCCCCAGCTCGATGTCCCCACCCACCAGAACGTACAATTTTCTGTTTGCCATCACTCGCGAAGGCAATTGCACCAGTTCCAGCAATAAGTAGTGCGCCAGCTTGTCCAGCAGTAACACCATGTAATGTAGCTTCCGCATCATTTTCTATTATAAGGGTATTAATATCTAGTTGATGAGCAACGATTGCCTCGTTGACAATTGTTTCTACGATTTCGTAGTCTCTCGCCGAATCGATCCCTGCCATCGCAAAAGTAGCCGCTGTAATTTTCTGCGTGGTTTGCTGTTGTAAAAAATCGCGAACTTGTGATAATAAGGCTTGTAATATTTCTAGCGCATTATCAACGCCAATTGCTTGGTAGTTTGATCCACCTGCAGTTTTTATAAATTGTATTTCACCAGAGTCTGCATGTGCGACTGCACATGCAGTTTTAGTTGCGCCACCATCAATAATAAGTAGCCATTCTGTCATTGGTTCCACTCCTCAATAAAAGAAGTCAGTTGCTTTTCAGCATCTTTAATAGTGGATTCCTTTTGGTTGATCCATTCATAAAAACCATGTGCGTTCTCTTTAGCTCGATCAAGGGATGCCTGCATTGTAGCTGGGGCAGGACCGCCAAGCAATGTTCGGATACCGACAAAAAACTCTGGTTTTAAGGCATTATAGAAATCCTCTTCAGAAATCACTAAAGTTTTGCCGGTTACAAGTTTGGACTGCGTATTTGCTAGACCCCATGTAAGGCTTGCTAATGATTCTTCACCATGTGCAAGTAATACTTTGATGCACTTACTCACAATACTATGAGCTTGACGGAAGGAAATACCTTCAGAGCGGACTAACGTATCGGCAAGTTCAGTTACATTTGCAAAGCTATTCTCTGCGCGACTCAGTAGCTTTTTCTTATTTACATCCATAGTAACAACAAGCGAGCCAAATAGTTTATAGATACCAATTAGACGGTCAATAGCCCGCCATAAATAAGGTTGCATATCGTCCTCTGTGTCTACGATATCGCCAAATGGTGTATTATGTACCATTTGCAATACTGTGCTTGCATCGCCGACAACTGAAGATAACAACGAGCGTGTATGCTCGATGGAAACAGGATTGCGCTTTTGTGGCATGATAGAACTTATTTGCACATAAGGACTTGCTAATACAAATGCATTGAATTCTTGCGTCGCCCACAATAAGAAGTCCTGTGATGTACGTCCAAGATTTAATGCTGCAAGCTGCACCATACTTGCAGCTTCAGCAATGTAATCAGCCCCCGCAACGGCATCCCAAGCATTTTCGATAATATCATCAAAGGCCAATAAATCACGCATACGTTCACGGCTAATGTTAAAGCCTGTTGTCGTCAATGCTGCTGCCCCCATACTGCTACGGTTAACTGTTTTGTATACATGTTGCATCCGTTCAAAGTCGCGATCAATTTGGTCAATAACTGCTTTTAAATAGTGAGCAAAAGTTGTTGGCTGTGCTTGCTGTGTATGCGTATAGCCAATCATAATTGTATCAATATGTTCCTCAGCTGCTGCTACTAAATCATCTCGTAATTTAAGTAGCTCACGCATAAGCTCTAATAATTTTTTTCGTAAAGTTATTCTATAAATGGCAATGCCCATATCATTACGACTTCTACCAATATGAAGATTTCCAGCAACATCGCCAGCAAGTTCTATTAATTTATTTTCTATGCGGAAAAATAAATCTTCATATTGTGGACTGTAATCTTGTATACGATAATAGTTCAAATCAAGTTTCTTCAATGCTACGCCAATTTGAGTGGCTTCTTCTTTTGTTACAAGACTTTGTTCTTCTAACATTTTTAGATGTGCAATATTAATCTGTAGCATGATTGTTAAAAAGTTTTTCTTTGCTTCATCGTAGGCAGGCTGTAATACAACCTTTCGATAAATATTTGAAGGGAAAATCATCCCATCCTCTTGTTGTGTCTTGTTGCGGAAATCTTCAAACATATGATAGCCTCCTATAGATTGACAGTTAAATGGCTGAGCCAGCACTGCCTTTTGATAACTTTTCAGAGATAATAAGTACAATTAAAATTAAACAAATTTGTAAAACGCCGTAAGCACAGGCTGTTCCAAATTTAAAGGCATATAATTTTTGAAATATTGCTACAGACAGTGGAATGGTAGAAGTACTATAAATAAGAATGGACGCAACGAATTCACCTAAGCTTTGGACAAGTGCTAATAACGTACCTGCTAAAATCCCGGTAAACGTCAGCGGTATAACGATACGTCTGAATGTATACCACCAAGTAGCGCCTAAGCTTCGTGATGCCTCTTCGATGGACTGATCTAGTTGGACAAGTGATGCTGAGGTCGAACGGAAAATAAGTGGTAAATGTCTAATAAAGTAAGCTAACGGTAAAATCCAAAACGTTCCGATTAACACTTGGTTGAAAGCAAAAATATTCTCAGTGCTGAAGGCGGCGATTAAATTTACTGCTACTACAGTTCCTGGTAATGCCCAAGGCACCATGATTAAAATATCGAGTAATGTTTTACCTTTAAAATTCAAACGCACCATTGCATAAGCTGCTGCGACCCCGAAAATAATATTGCCAAACGTTGCGACAACGCCCATTTGAATGGAGTTCCAAATTGGTCGCCAGGTGCGTTCATCGGTAAACAATGCAATATAATGATCGAGTGTATAATCAGTAGGCAATATTTGTGTTTTCCAAGCGCCATCCACCGAAAAGGAAATTAAAATGAGCACTAGAATTGGTAATATTAAAATTAATGTGCCGATGAAAGAAGCAACAGTTGCGACAATTTTCATCCATTTTGAAGATACTTCCGAGCGATGAACGCTGATGCCCTTACTCAGATTTTGATAGTTACGGCGATTTTGGTACCAACGCATAATGATTAAAAATGAGATAGAAACAAAGGATAGTATCATCGATTGTGTCGATGCCATCTCTAAGTTACCATTTGTGCGAGATAAATAGATTTGCATCGTCATCGTACGCTCTACACCAAACATTAACGGAGCTGTGTACGATGCCATTGACACCATGAATACAAGTAGGGCTGAGGCAATAATAGAAGGTGTAAGCATTGGCAAAATAACCTTTGTCCATACACGAATACGCCCTGCACCTAAGCTAGTCGCTGCTTCTTCTAAAGAGGGATCGAGCCCTTTAATGGCAGCGGAAGCGGTTAAGTAGAAGTATGTGTACATGGTGAATGTATGTACGACGATGACTCCCCATATACCTTTAAGTGAAAAAGGTACTTGGTCTAGTCCGAATAAATGCTGAATAGCACGCGGGAAAATACCGCTTTCCCCGTATAAAAATGTAAAAGATAATACACCGACAAGGGGAGGGAGAGCCATTGGCACTAACACTAAAATTGATAGTAAACGTCTGCCAGGAAAATCATATCGTTCTAATAAAAATGCCATTGTCACCCCGACGATTGCACAGGTAAGGACACTAATGACGGAAATATAAATACTAGTCCAAAGTGCTTCTAAATTGGCAGGGCTAGCGAGATCGAAAAATTTTTTATAATTATAAAGTGCATCGTCTCCAGAAAAACTTTGTATAAACGTTTGATAGAAGGGGTAAATCACATAGGCAAACAAGACTAAGAATAAAGGTGAGATTAAGATATAAACAAACCACTTTGATTGGGTTAATCGTGTCCAGACATTTTCTTGATAAGAATTCACAGGTGGTTTTTCCATGTTGGTTCCCTCCTATTCTCCTAAAAAGTACAGTGATTCACTGGCAATATTCAAGGTAATGTCTTCGCCAATACTTTTTATCTGCCCATAAGTATTGATAATCATGACTTTTAACGAAAAACCTACACAATCTACGATGTAGTTCACACTGATACCTGTAAATTCGACAAATGAAATTTTTCCTGTAAGCGTGTTATCACCAGTACCTTGGTTAATGGACTCAGGACGAATGGAAAGAAATACTTTGTCACCAATCATATGCGTTAGTGTAGGGGAGCTATTGTGTTTTAGCCCAGTAAATACTAAGTCATTCGTTGTTTTTACACGAATGTCTTCGCCATTTATGGCTTCAATAGTCGCTTCAATCAGGTTCGTCTCACCGATAAAATCTGCGACAAAACGATTTAAAGGACGATTATAAATTTCTTGAGGTGTGCCAATTTGTTTGACGTATCCATTTTCCATGACCATAATACGGTCAGACATAGCCATAGCTTCCATTTGATCGTGTGTTACATAGATGGTTGTCACTCCAAGCTCTGATTGAATGCGTTTAATTTCAATACGTGTCTCTTCACGCAATTTAGCATCTAGATTGGATAGGGGCTCATCGAGTAATAAAATATCTGGCTCAATGACAAGTGCACGTGCTAATGCCACACGTTGCTGTTGACCACCCGATAGCTCATTAATTTTACGGCTACCGTATTCCGTCAAATGCACAAGCCCGCGAATACGGTCAACTTTTTGCTTTATTTCGGATTTAGACAGTTTGCGCACTTGTAAACCAAAGGCGATATTTTCGTCTACAGTCATATGTGGAAAAAGTGCATAGTTTTGAAATACCATACCGATATTTCGCCTATTTGGTTGGAGCAAAGTCACATCCCGATTATCAAAGTGAATTTTCCCTTCGGTAGGGTAGTAAAAACCAGCAATCATACGAAGCGTTGTTGTTTTCCCGCAGCCACTTGGACCAAGGAAAGTGAAAAATTCGCCAGCTTTAATATCCAGATTTAAATCTTTCACACCATGCACTTGCCCAAATTGTTTAGAAATATTTTTCATTTTGACACTTTTCATATGAAATGCTCCTTTCTGGCTGATACCTAGTTGTATAGGAAACCTCGAGTAAAAAAATCACTCGAGGTTAAAAAATGTTAATTATACAAATATTATTTACCTCGACCTTTTACGTTTGTATCCCAGTACTCCATCCACTCAGCCTCTTTTTCAGACATAAGCTGCCAATCAATATCAAACGTTTTTAAATCTAACTCTTGATACCATTCTGGCATTGCGGCTTTATCGATATCTGTACGTGTTGGAATTTGATAGTAATCATTTGCTAGTTTTGTAACCATCTCTTTTTCAAATAAAAATTCTACGAATAACTTTGAGTTTTCTAAGTTTTTCGCATTGTTCACGACACCTACACCATCAACTAAAATAGGGGCACCGCTCTTTGGATAGATGTAATCAAATGGATAGTCTGTTGTATGTTTTTTTAACAAAATATCTTGAAGGTTCCATAAAGAAACACTGCCTTCTTGGCGTGTTAATTTTAAATAAAGTGCATTTGGGTCCTGTGTATATTCTTTTGTATTTGCATCTAGCTTTAATAACCAGTCGTATCCTTTTTCAGGTGTATCTGCACCTTGGCGAACAATCATGGATGAATAAATTGTACGCATTGTGCCAGAGGCTAGTACGCCACGAATTAAAATTTGATCTTTCCATTTAGGGTCTAATAATTCATCCCAATCTTGGGGTCCTGTTTCTTTAGTTAGTGTATCGCTGTTTATCATAATAACTTCTGGTAATAGCATTTCGCCGAACCAACGACCTTTTTCATCTTTATGATTCGCGTTAATTGTATTGATAAAGCTCGGTTCCCATGCATGCAGTAAGTCTTCATCTGCTCCTACAATTAGAGCGGATTGTGTGCCACCCCACCAAAAATCTGCTTGAGGATTTGCTTTTTCACCGCGTAGACGCTCTAAAATTTGTTGTGCGCCCATTGTTAAAAACTCCACTTCAATGTCCGGGTACTTCTCATTAAACTGATCGATTACGCCTTGCACCATTTCTTCGTCGCGACCTGTGTATATCACAAGTTTTCCAGATGGAGCCGCTTGTGCATCGGTTTTTTCAGTGTCGTCATCTTTTGTATTATTTGCAGTATCCTTGTTGTCATCGCTACTACATGCAGCTAAGATCATAAGCATAAGTACAAGTAAAAAGCCGAAAATACGTGTTTTCTTCATAATCATCTTCCCCTTCCTTTATAGTGAGTAGCATACATATAGAAGTATAATACATAAGCCAGTCATTAATGTTAAGAATAATTAAAAAATTCTAACATTAATACCATCATAAACGAAGTAAACATTGGATATCAATGGAAATTGGGTGGAATTCAAAAAAACTCCTTAAAATGGATTGTAACCATTTTAAGGAGTTTTGAAATTCTTATATTCTTTGACGTCTAAGGTCGAGTAAGGTCGGGAGCATCATGCCGAGGATGACAAGAATGATACCGGCTACTTGTACCAATGTTAAAGGTTCATGCAGAACGATAACTGAAACTGTCACTGCAACTGGTAATTCCATGGCACTTAAAATGGAAGCAAGTGCACCACCGACTTTTGGTACTGCAATGGAGAATAAATAAATCGGTAAAATGATACCAAATAGACCAAGTGCTAGCCCATATTTCCATAAGCCTTCGCTAAATAATTTACCATTCCATACGATTTCAGGATTAAGGAAGATGCTTATAACAACAAGTGCAACGAAAGACATAATCAGTACACGAGACGTCGTTGTAACACCTTCAACTGGGCGAGAATTGAACTGAATGAAGCAAGCGAAACTGAAAGCAGCTGCTAAACCAAATACCCAGCCTTGCCATGCAATACCACTTAAATCAACATCAAGTACACCAGCTGCTAAAATTGTGCCAGCAAATAAGACAATAAGTGAAAGTGCTTCAGGGCGACTTGGTAAGCGTTTATGCAGGGCGCAATCTATAAATAAGCCAATCCATGTAAATTGAAATAACATGACAACGGCAAGAGAAGCCGGTAAATACTTCAGTGATTCGCCGTACACAATACCTGTAAAGCCGGTGAAAATCCCACCACAGATTAAAATAAGTAGACCTTTTTTTGAAAGTCTCGGCAATTGTCTTTGCGTAACGATAAAAATCGTTAAAATTAGCATAAAGCCAATAATATATTGACTCGATATCGCCTCTGATGATGTAAAGCCATGTAGCATCGCAACTTTAACAATTGTTGATAGAATTCCATAGCTACTTGCAGCGATGACAACCATTAGAGGATAAAGTAACTTGGTTTTCATAGAATATTTTTCACTTCCTATATTTCTTTTACCATATGATGAAACGGTTCGTCTATGATCGACCAAGGTTCTGTAATAACAAAGCCTGTACGTTCATAAAGACGGAGCGCTTTTTCCTTTTTTGTCTCAACATTTAATGACAATTTGCTAAAGCCTCGCTCTTTAGTTTGGTCAATTGCAAATTGTAATAGTAATGTACCGATGCCCTTACCACGAGCTTCAGGGGCAACACAAATCGTGTCAATATAGTATTCATCTTCGTGTGCTTCTTTATCAATGGTAATGTTTGGCGCGTTTTTTGCGGCAAGCCATTTTACTAAGTTGGCATCCATTTCTATAACTTCTTCACCGTTATAGTAAACGAGAATACCTAATATGTTTTCGTCCTCCACAGCAACGAATGTATTTAAATAAGAATGGCGATTATCTTCACGTTTGAATAGGACCGCAAGTTCACGTTCAATCGATTCTGGTTCTTGTTCCCCAGTTAAACGATTGGCAATATCACCAATGGCATCGATAATTAATGGTACCACGGCTTGAGCATCCTGTGGTTGTGCTTGTCGAATTGTAATACTCATGATCAAAATCCCTCCCTTTCTATAGGGAATTATAGCAGAAATGTAGAAGTTACATTAGTTTTTGGTAGTATTCAGAAATATGAAATTTCAATAGTGTTTAACTTATAAACAAATTAAGAACCTTCCATTAAAAGATATGGTTAACAAAATAGTTAGTACGAATTTGATATGCAGTGAAGCTTCATGTTAATCTAGGATTGAACAGACTTCCGGAGGTACTATAATGACACAGAAAGATAAAGATTTGATATTAGTTTATGGAGATGCCTTTATTGACTATATAGCGGACGATGTGACGAACACATCTTTTACTAAATTTATGGGTGGTGCAACAGTGAACGTGGCTGCAGGTATTAGCCGCATTGGAGCCCCATCTGCACTGATTACAATAACAGGAGATGACGAAACATCTCAATTTGTACGTGACGAGCTGGCTAAAGAGGGCGTTAACATGGATTATGCTATATTAGACCCTGCAAAACGAGTTAGTGGAGTATATGTCCATTTAACAGAGGCGTGTGAGCGCATCTTTAAAGATTATGTCGATGAGACGCCGGATTTACAAGTATCTGCTTTGCAATTAAATGAAGCAGCGTTTAAACAAGCATCTCTACTAAATGTGTGCTCAGGCACAATGTTCCATCCGACGGCACTAGAAACAACACGCGCTGCTGTTGAAATGGCGAAGGAGAAGGGTGCAATTATTGCAATGGATGCCAATATTCGCCCACTACGTTGGAGCAGTGAAGAGGTATGTCGAGAAACAATCGTATCTTTCTTTGAGGATGTAGATATTTTAAAAGTAACTGATGAAGAGTTATTTTTCTTAACAGAAGCGACTTCTTTAGAAGAGGGAATTAAGCAATTAGACAGCTATTTAGTGCCCATAATTTTAGTGACAGTTGGTAAAGATGGCACTTATGCAGTTTTAAACGGTGAAGTAGTGCATGTACCGACAGAAAAAGTAGTACCAGTTGATACAACAGGTGCTGGGGATGCATTCATGGCAGGCGTGTTACGTGACATACACTACAACGGCTTACCGACGACAGAAGATGAACTAGTGCGATGTGTTAGCTTCGGTAACAAGTTAGGCGCTATGGCAGCAACAAAAGCAGGTGCATTAACGGCGCTTCCATATTATGAGGATATTAAACACTTGCTACAAAAATAGTTCGGAGTGTGCATATGATGAAGAAAAGCTACGATGTGTTAGTAAAAGATCGATTATATTTTGGAGGCGCCAAGGATGCAGCAGCTGCATTTGACAATGAAGCAGTGGATGTTGTTATTGATGTTCGTGTGAATGGCTTAACTGATGAGGAACAGAAAGCAGTCGGCTATCAGTACAAGCATCTTCCTATTGCTGATGAGGATTTAACTGTGGCTACATCGATTGACAAGGTGGCTAAGGAAATTACAGCTGCTTATCATGAAGGAAAAAAAGTGTACTTCCATTGTGGGGGAGGCGGAGGTCGCGCAGGTGTTGCGGCGACAGCTGTATTATTGGAACTAGGGTTAGCAGACTCTTTAGAGGAAGCCCAGTCAGCTGTGAAGGCAGCTCGACCACAAGTGACGATTCGTCCAAATATGGCAACAGCTTTACAGAAATTGTATAAATAAATAGAATGCGACAGTTAGAACTCTTTACTCTAGCTGTCGCATTTTTTATTAAAAGAAAAAATTGTTATATACATGTTAGAACAAAATTTGTTATAGTTATGTTATAACAAAGAGCGAGGTGTTTCGTATGATGGAAGAATTATCGGCAATTCCATGGGCAGTCATTGCGCCGTTACTTGTTGTCCAATTTATATTATTGATTGTGGCGCTAGTTGATTTGCGAAAAATTCATGCAACGAACGGTCCGAAGATTTTATGGGTATTTATCATTATATTTGTTAGTTTGTTTGGACCAATTGCATATTTCATCGTGGGGAGAAAACAAACATGACAACTCTACTAGAGGTGACAGGACTTACAAAACGTTTTGCAGACAAAACCGTCGTAGATACATTGGATTTTAAACTTGAAGAACATACATCAACAGCACTTATTGGACCGAATGGGGCTGGAAAAACAACAACCTTGTCGATGCTAACTGGCTTGTTAAAACCAACGACAGGTAGTGTGAAAATGCTACGCGGAGATTTGCGTGCGAATATCGGCTTTTTACCACAATATCCACAGTTTCAGCCATGGTTAAGTGCACTGGAATTTGCAGAAATGGCTGCAAGATTAAGTGGTGTACCTGCAAAAAAAGCAAAACTAGAGGCGCAAAAAACATTAGAATTTGTGGGCTTAGAAGATGCTTTGCATAAAAAAATAGCTACATTTTCTGGCGGTATGAAGCAACGATTAGGTATTTCCCAGGCAATAGTGCATAGGCCTAAACTACTCTTACTAGATGAACCAGTATCTGCCCTAGATCCGGTTGGAAGAAGAGAAGTGTTAGATTTGCTGAAAGGTTTACAACAAGAGACGACGATTTTGTATTCCACACATATTTTAAATGATGCAGAGGAAATGACAGATCAGCTATTGTTTTTACGAGACGGTAAGCTTGTAGAACAAGGGACTTTACGTGAGGTACGTCAGCGCTTTGATGAGCCAATGTTTGTAGTAGAATTCGATTCTGAAGTGGAAGCGAGACTATTCGCCAGTCAGTCCGAGCTGCTTGTAAAGGCAGAAGGCTGTTATGCATATGTAGAAATACGTGAAGGAAATTCGAATATGCAACAGCTATTAGAGCGTCTTAGTGCATCACCGTATACAGTGCGGAAAGTGGAACGTAAAACAGCTTCCCTTGAAGAAATTTTTATGAAGGTGGCGAAAAGGACATGAATGAATTTAACGTACTTCTTCAGAAGGAATTTCGCGAGGCTTGGCGAAGCTGGAAATTTCTGTGGATTCCGCTGGTCTTTGCACTGCTTGGAATGAGTGACCCATTAACAAACTATTATATGATGGATATTTTAAATGCTGTAGGTAATTTGCCAGAGGGCTTTGCAATCTCAATGCCAGAGCTTGCACCAGCAGACTTATTACAAGCTTCAATTGGACAGTTTCAAACAATTGGTTTACTTGTGTTAATAGCAACTTTTGTAGGAACGATTAGTAAAGAGCGAGCAAATGGTATGGCGACCCTGTTATACGTACGCCCAATTTCGTTTGCGACATATTTTATGAGTAAGTTTGTAGTTATGAGTGCTGTTGGGTTAGTGAGTATTGTAGCAGGCTTTACAGCCAGTGTTTACTATACAATTGTATTATATGGAAATTTCGAAGTGACGATGCTCTTTGCCAGTTTGGCAACATATTTCGTGTGGTTATTATTTGTGATTGCGATAACATTACTAATGAGCGCAGCATTTAAAACTAGTGTGGCGACTGCTTGTACATTTATTATTATTTTTGTGGGGCAAATTGTGGATGCAATTGTGGGCACATTCTGGACAGTGTCTCCTTGGAAATTACCAGCGTATGGTGTTCAACTTATTCGAGAAACGATGGAGATGCCGGACTATTGGTGGAGCATGGCATCAACTATAGTACTGCTGGTAATGTGCATTGTCGTAGGTATTTTTGCAATGAAAAAAAATGCAGCTATGGCGAAAATATAAAGACGGAGAAAAGAAATTTGCTCCGTCTTTTTTTATGTACTCAATAACATTTAGGTTATGCTCTAGAAACTTAGGGGTTATTTTGCTATTTGATATGATGGAGAATTCCTTTGCTTTCGAAAAACTTCTTCCAGCACAGATAACTTGTTCTGGGTATATTTGAGACAGTCTATGACAAATAATTTTGCCTACTTGACCATATCCCCCAACTACTAAAATTTTATTTTTCATTTCTCCATCCTTTCGTCGAGACAGTGGACAATATCCTCCATTATTCATATCCCTTTATGTAATGTAAAATCCCTTTTTTGTGAAAATTATCGATAGGAGAGTTGGAATGGGAAGATACAATTGAATGAATAAGTATATACTGAGGAGCCCCTAATTCATTTTGATAAATCCCATTGCTTTTAATATTGTGAATGCATTATTGATAGAAACGTAACCGATTGTAATTTTTTTTGCTAATTTGCTCGGAAATAAAATCTGCTAAATCCTAGAATATATTTTTTAGGTTTATTTTGACTATTTTGCATTCATACATTAACTTTTCTTGGAATCTTTAGTACTTAAGAATATAATGTAGCTATAACTCGAAATTTGTCAAATAAATCAGAATAAAATTACTATAAGAAGGGAGTAGGTGTTGCGATTGGCTACACAAAATTCAGATCGCTTTCTCACTGCATTTAATCGAATTGATCATCGGTTACGAGATATTATTGGAGCGAAGGATTTTATGCCATTTTATCGACTCGTGGATCAGGCAAAGAAGAAGGATGTATTAGTACGCAAATATGAGGATGATTTACGTTCTTATGCGGATTTGCGTAATGCAATCGTCCATCATCGAACGTCGATGGAATATGTTATTGCCGAGCCACATCCAGATGTAGTGGAAAAGATTGAATATATGGATTCTACTCTTGCAAAGCCGACGCTTGTTGGGCAAATGTTCCGTAAAAAAGTACATGTTTTCCAAGAAAGTGATTCCTTAAAGCATGTATTGAAGGTTATTCGCACTCGAAAATTTACGCAGTTTCCTGTATATCATAAAGATCAGTTTAAAGGCCTTGTAACGACAGTAGGTATTACAAACTGGCTTGCGACTACAATGGCAGGAAATCATTTGCCAAAACATATTCCAACAATGCATGATATTCTATTGCATGAAAAAAATAAAGTGAATTACAAATTTGTTAGTAGATACATAACGATTTATGAGGCAGAGGAGATTTTTAAGCAAGGGGTAGAGCGTGGTCGCCGTTTTGAGGCGTTGCTAATTACTGAGCATGGAAAACCGCAAGAGAAGTTAATTGGTATGATTACACCACTTGATATTATGAAGGTAGACTGACAAAAAAGCGGGACAAGCTATTATGGATTGGCTTGTCTCGCTTTGTCTTTTAAGCTGATGTATAATGATCCGTTCGTTTGGACTTGTGCAAAATAGACGTCCGTTACAGTATGGATATTTTGTTTTTTTAGCTTTTTCATAAGCCATTCTTCTGTTAAATCAAGCTCCACAATGTTTTCGTAAATGAGCTGACCATCTGAAATAACTTCTGTGGGTATATAGGTTGCAGGTGTAATGTCGGCTTTGACATCTTGCTTCGTTGCAGCTTGCATAGCCGGTTTTGGTAAAATACTTAGCTTCCCATTTGTCTCGAAGAGTGCATATTGTACATCTTGTACAGAAAAAATGGATTGTTCACGAAGTAACATCGTTAACTCGTCCAAATGGAGACGACTTTTTTTCAATGCAGATTCAAGTAATAAGCCGTTTTGGATAACAATTGTTGGCTTATCATCAACAAGGACTCGCGCTTTTTTTGATTTGATGGTGATGATGGTCATTAGATAAGTTAAGACACTCCACCAAATCAGTGAAATGAGGCCGTCTAAAAATGGTGTTTCTGCCTGTGAGGCAATCTCAGAAGCGATAGACCCAAAAGTAATACCCGTAATATAATGGAAGAACGTGAGCTGCCCTAGCTGCTTTTTACCAAGTACACGCGCCAAAATTAGTAATGCGAAAAAGGAAAGCGTTGTTCGAAGAATCATTTCCCAAAAATTGACGTGAAAAAAACTTTCCATACATATCAACTCCTTTACTGCTGTCGAACTATAGCTTGTGCAAAAGGGAAAATAGTATGCGACAAATACTAACTATATGAAAAGCAAAGAAAGTGTGATGACAGCAATGAACAAACAAACAGCAAATTTTAATAATCCTGTCTATCCAATTATGATTGCAATTGGAATTGCCCATCTAATCAATGATACGATGCAATCGGTTATTCCAGCGATGTTCCCTTTACTAGAAAGAAATTTAGGATTAACCTTCACACAGCTAGGACTCATTTCTTTCGTGTTAAATATTTTTGCGTCTGTCCTACAACCAGTTGTAGGATTTGCTAGTGATAAAAAACCAATGCCGTATGCATTACCAGTCGGTATGATAAGCTCATTTATTGGTATAGCTATATTAGCGTTTTCGACACAGTACTGGGCTATAATTGTAGCGGTTTTGTTCCTTGGTTTTGGCTCAGCGGTATTTCATCCAGAGGGCTCGCGTGTATCGTTTATGGCTGCAGGTTCGAAAAGAGGACTGGCACAATCCATTTATCAGGTCGGTGGTAATTCCGGACAAGCGCTTGCCCCATTAATTAGTGCATTTATTTTAGATGTTTATGGTCAACGTGGAGTAGCACTTGTATTACTGGCTACAACAGTGGGCATCGTTTTACTGGGGAAAATCTCACAGTGGTATAAGCAGCAATTAGAGGAAGAGCTTGCTTCTAAGAAGAAACGAATATTAGTCTCATCATTACCCCCACTGACTAAAAAGCAAGTGGGCATTGCAGTAACATTACTTTTTATTATTATTTTTGCCCGGTCATTTTATACTACGAATATTACGAATTTCTATGTGTTTTATTTGGTGGATCATTATGATGTCAGCGTACGCATTGGACAAATGTTAATTTTTACATTTATGGCGTTTGGTGTAGTAGGGACATTTTTCGGCGGTTCGTTGTCAGATCGTATTGGTCGAAAAAATGTAATCCTACTTTCTGTAGTTGTGCCATTGCCATTTTGTGTAGCATTACCGTACGTACCGCTATGGGCAGCCACAATTTTTTTAATTATTATTGGAGCACTTATTATGATCAGTTTTTCTGTGACAGTTATCTATGCGCAGGAGCTTGTTCCGACGAAGATTGGCACGATGGCAGGCTTAACAACGGGTTTTGCCTTTGGTATGGGAGCAATTGGCGCGATTGTGATTGGTGTGTTAATGGATCATAAGGGCATAGACTTCACGATGGTTGTTGTATCACTATTGCCATTACTACTATTAGTTGCGTTGTTTTTACCGAAAGATAAGCCAGCCTATACTTTGTAAGGTTTAGACGGATAGAAAGAGGAAAGTGACGGATAGACGAAAAAACACGCCTTCTTTTTTATACGAGGGCGTGTTTGTATTTATTGACGTAATGGTGATAAGAATTCTTCAGGTAAATGTTTTTCATCGACAACAAGCCCCTCAACAATATGGACTTCGTGCATTTTGTCGTTATACGTAAATTTAAAGATACCATTATCGAAATCAGTACCAACTTCTTTAAAGAAAATCCCCTCAATTGAAACATATTTTGGACAAGTAAATGCTACTTTAAAGTGTTCGTTCTCTTTAACTAAGTAAGCACGTACGCCTTTTTCATATGTATCGTAGATTTCTTCTTCGGTAGGACGTTGCACTGCAACGATGTGGAAATCAACAAATGGGACTTCTTTTAACAATACATTCAAGAATGAACCTTTTGTAATTTCTTCCCAGCGACTTTGAGCGCTCTGACCTACGATAATTTGAGAAATGCCATAATTTTTTGCGACATCACTAATTACTTTCTGAATAGGACGTTTTTCATTATCTTGTAAAATAAACTGTTCTACCTCAAGCTCTTCCGACAAACTCTTCCATTGCTCAATGTAGCGAGATTTTTCCGCATCGAATGTATCGAATGGTTGTGAATCAACGGATAAAATATAAAGTGGACAATCTAGCATCGATGCAATTTTATGACCACGGCGAATTAATCGTTCACCATTCTGTCCATAATACACACATACTAAAATACTTTCGTCCAATCTTCCTTTTACATGCTTCATAAAAAATCACACCCCTTATCCTGTTATAATTTTGTTTTTTTTCGTGCAGTTTTGAGAAATTTATCCTAAAACAGCTAAAATCGATACTGTTACAGTGCATAATGGGTATTTATAATGTATACTTAAAATTGTATAAAATTATCTTGCAATATATCGGTTAAGCCTTGAATAATCAAGTTTACATCAATAATTTCTAGTTATTTATTTTATGCATACAGTGCATTTAAGAGGAAATGCTCCCTATATGCCACATTATTATGCAGTTAGTTAAATAGATAGTCAAGTGTCTTGACAAAAATCCGATATTTCAGGGAAATTTTGAAATGTCAGTACTATTAACTTAATTCACCACATGTTTTTGAGCGAAAACGACAGATATTTAAACGTCTGCTGAATTAAGTTAAAACCTCCCGGAATGTCGCTGATATGTTTAAAGAAAATAAAGCATCAATGGCAAAGTTGTGGAGGCAAATTTGAGTGTAGGAGGTTATCATTTGGTTACAGTTCTAATTGCGATATTTTTGCCATTTGTCTGTGCGGCTCTTATTCCGCTGTTGTATAGGCGACTAAGGCGTACAATCCATCTTGGCTGGTTTGTTTTGTCCGTTCCAATCATATTGTTTCTTTTACTTGCAAGGCATATTCCTCAAATTGCAGCTGGTAAAACATTTATCTATACATATGAGTGGATTCCCTCTTTTGATATAAATTTCACGACGTACCTAGATGGACTCAGTATGATTTTTGGTTTACTGATTACGGGTGTAGGTAGTTTAGTCATTTTATATTCTATTTTTTATTTATCAACGAAAGAATCACTTCATCATTTCTACTGCTACTTATTACTATTCATGGGCGCTATGCTTGGCGTCGTTTTTTCAGATAATTTAATGGTGCTTTATACGTTTTGGGAATTAACGAGTGTTTCATCATTCTTATTAATTGCGTTTTGGCATCATCGTAAAGCGTCTCGTGCAGGAGCACGAAAAGCAATGATGATTACTGTCTTTGGTGGTTTGTCGATGCTTGCTGGCTTTTTAATGTTATACGTAGCATCTGGAACATTTAGTATTCGTGAAATCATTGCAAACGTAGACACAGTGAGTGCGCACACTTTATTTGTGCCAGCTTTACTCCTCGTTTTGCTAGGAGCCTTTACAAAATCCGCGCAATTCCCATTCCATATTTGGTTACCAGATGCGATGGAAGCTCCAACTCCTGTTAGTGCGTACTTACATTCTGCAACGATGGTGAAGGCTGGAATATATCTTGTGGCACGTTTTTCACCGGTATTTGGTGGAGAGTTACTATGGTTCTGGCTTGTAAGTGGCATAGGTGTATTAACACTGTTTTGGGGCTCGTTTAATGCCGTTCGTCAGACAGATTTAAAGGCATTGCTAGCATATTCTACTGTTAGTCAGCTCGGGTTAATTATGAGTTTGTTTGGGCTAGGTTCTATGGGCCATTATTTTGGTTATGCAGAAAGCTCAATTATTTATACGCAGGCAAGTTTTGCAGCGTTATTTCATCTCATTAACCACTCCACGTTTAAGGGCGCGCTATTTATGATGGTTGGTATTGTCGATCATGAGGTAGGGACGCGTGATATTCGTCGTTTAGGTGGGTTAATGGCACTGATGCCAGTAACGTTTACCATTGCGGTTATTGGTGGCCTGTCCATGGCTGGTTTACCGCCATTTAACGGGTTTTTAAGTAAGGAGATGTTCTTTGCAGCTGTATTAGCGATTCGTGATGTCGAGGCGTTCTCTATTGCAGATGTAGGTGTTCTATTCCCAGTTGTCGCATGGGTGGCAAGTATTTTCACATTTGTTTATAGCATGATTCTTATTGGTAAAACGTTCTTCGGGAAATTACAGCCAGATAAAATGGATAAAAAACCACATGAAGCACCAATTGGTATGCTAATTTCACCGCTTATGCTCTGTACTTTAGTAGTGGGGATTTTCTTCTTTCCAAATATCTTAGGGCATTATATTTTAGAGCCAGCGATGGCAAGTATATATCCAACATTCCCATCTGCTAGTGAGTTAACGCCACATATTTCTGCATGGCATGGTCTTAATCCAGAGTTATGGATGACACTTGGTGTTGTTATAGTAGGTGCTATCTTGTTTAAAACGTTAAAAAGCTGGAAGCCAATATACCGGTTATTCCCGCAAAAATATTCATTTAACGCGTATTACAATAGCATGATTACATTTGGTGAAAATAGCTCGGCGAAGCTAACAAATCGTTATATGACGGGTAATTTAACGCATTATTTTGTATACATTTATGCATTCTTTGTTGCACTGATTGCCGGATATTTCGTTTGGTCGGAGGCATACGCATTTGATTTTGCGAAGGATTCGGCGGTAGAGTCTTATGAGTTAATTTTAATATTCGTTATGATGTTCGCGGCTGTTTTTATGTTGTTTGCCAAAGGGCGCGTTACGGCAGTGCTATTAAACGGAGTACTTGGTTATTCCATTGCGTTCTTCTTCGTAATTTTCCGCGCCCCGGATTTAGCATTAACACAGCTCGTGGTGGAATCCATCACAACAGCATTGTTCTTACTGTGCTTTAAATATTTGCCGGATTTAATGCCGGAAAATTCACGAAAACGTGTGAAATGGTCGAATGCTATGATTTCGATTTTCGTTGGCGCAACAGTGACATTGATCGGCTTAGCGGTCGTGCATTACGACAAGTTTAAGCCAATATCGATATATTTTAACGACGCGTATGAATTAGCGGGGGGCTCGAATATTGTGAACACGATATTAGGGGATTTCCGTGCATTCGATACGATGCTCGAAGTTGTTGTGCTTCTCATTGCGGGCTTGGGCGTGTATACGCTCATAAAGTTAAAGCCGCGAAAGGAGGAGGCAGACCATGAAAATTAATGATGTGATATTACGTACCGTAGCGAAAGCGGTCGTATTCATTATATTAACGCTTGGTGTGTATTTGTTCTTTGCGGGGCATCATGCACCGGGTGGTGGGTTCATTGGCGGGCTTGTCCTTGCTTCGGGTATTGTCCTTTTGTATTTAGCGTATGACATTGAAACGGTGCATAAAGGGATGCCATTTGATTTTAAAAAGGTTGCTGCTTTAGGTGTGCTTCTTGCTACTGGAACAGCAGTTGGTTCACTTTTCTTTGATGCCCCTTTTTTGACACAAGTCTCTAACTATGTAGAGGTGCCGATCTTTGGCAAGATGGGTTTTTCCACTGTGACAATTTTTGAAGCAGGTGTTGCTTTAACTGTTGTAGGTGTTGTAGTGACGATAATTTTAAGTATAAGTGAGGATGAATAGCCTATGGAGTCTTTAATACTAATTTTAATTGGCGTATTAGTAGCTGTAGGAACGTATTTAATCCTCTCGAAGCAGTTATTACGTGTCATTTTAGGAACAGCTGTATTATCGCATGCGGCGCATTTACTCATTTTAACGATGGGTGGACTGAAAAAAGGTGATGTACCGTTGCTAGGTGAATCAGAAGGTCCATATACAGATGCGTTGCCACAGGCGTTAATATTAACAGCTATTGTTATTAGCTTTGCAGTGACGGCGTTCGTCCTCGTTCTTGGCTACCGTGCTTATAAAACAAATGGTACGGGGGATTTTGATGAATTGAGAGGTACGTCAGATGAGTAATATGATCGTTTTACCATTAATTGTACCTGTTATAACAGCTATTTTACTTGTATTTTTACGTGAACATGTTGTGTTGCAACGGATTATTAGTTTAGTAACCTTGGTTTTTGTAGCGATTGTTAGCATGGTTTTACTGCATGAAATTCAAGTTCAGGGTGTACTACGTATTGATTTTAGTGGCTGGCTACCGCCGTTTGGTATTTTGTTTGTAGCAGATTCTTTTGCCGTATTACTTGTTCTTGTGGCAAATGTTGTTTCTGCCATCTGTGTGTTATATGCAATTTTCACAATTGGTGAGCGGCACGAAAGAATGTATTTTTATTCGTTTTTGTTACTTATGGTGGCAGGGGTTAATGGTTCATTTTTAACGGGTGATATCTTCAATTTATTCGTGTGCTTTGAAGTCATGTTATTGGCATCATACGCATTGATTAGCCTTGGTGGCGAAAAAATTCAACTACGAGAATCGTTAAAATATGTGCTTATTAATGTTGTCGCTTCATGGATTTTCCTTGTGGCACTAGCTTTTCTATATGGCACAATTGGCACATTAAATATGGCACATATATCAGTGCGTGTAATGGAAGCCGGTGCTGATCCGCTTATAACAACTGTAGCACTTATATTCTTAGTGGTATTTAGTTTAAAAGCAGGTCTATTATTATTCTTTTGGTTACCAGGTTCGTATAGTGTACCACCGACTGCGGTGGCAGCATTATTTGCTGCACTCTTAACAAAGGTTGGTATTTATGCACTAGTGCGTACGTTTACATTATTATTCCCAAATAACACTGAAGTGACACATACGGTACTAGCAGTTATGGCTGCAAGTACAATTATTGCAGGCTGTGTGGGTGCATTAGCTGGTCGCGATGTTCGTACGATTGCTTCTTATAATGTATTAATTGGCGTTGGATTTATTGTAGCGGGTCTTGCAATTGGCACAGAGTCGGCACTACAAGGGGTAACGTATTATTTAATGCATGATATGGTGGCCAAGGCGATGCTATTTTTAGCAGTTGGCACGATGATTTATGTAACAGGGGAAACAATTATCGACAAAATGAGCGGACTTATTCGAAACTATCCGTTATTTGGGTGGTTGTTCTTTATAGTCATGTGTTCTCTTGCAGGAATTCCACCGCTTAGTGGCTTTTTAGGCAAGGTATTAATAGGGCAAGGTGCGATTGAAGGCGGGAATTTTGCCCTTTTAGGATTAGGTTTCTTCTCGAGTTTAGTTGTCTTGTATTCACTATTACGTATTTTCCTTTCGTCGTTTTTTGGAGAAACGATTATTAGCTTGGAGGATGAAAAGCCATTACCGAAGCGGATTGTGCTTCCGTTGGTGCTACTAGCGGTTGGTATGGTTGGTTTAGGTACGGGTGCGGAACTGATGGCACCTTACGTTACAGATGCAGCAGAAACGCTCTATAATCCTTCTATTTACATTGATGCAGTGTTAGACGGTGAAACATGGCAAGGTGAGGTGAATGAATAGTGGCAGCTCAATTTATTTTGAATTTATTTATCGCAGCACTTTGGCTGTTGTTACAAGATGAAATCACACCAACATTTACGACATTTTTAATGGGCTTTATCGTCGGTATTGGTATTTTGTATGCGATGCACCGTTTTTACGGTACGCAGTTTTACTTGCGACGTGTATTTTCAATAATTAGGCTTATGATGTTATTTAATTGGGAGCTTCTAATATCGAGTTATAGTGTGTTGAAGCAAATTACGACACCAAAATTAAATATTACACCGGGTATTTTCACGTATAAGACGGAGCTAAAAGGTGATTGGGAAGTGACAGCATTAGCTTTATTGCTGACGTTGACACCGGGCTCAGTTGTGATGGAAGTGTCTGAAGAAGGTGACTTGTTTTATATTCACGCAATGGATATGGAAGAATCAAAGGATGCCGTTATTCGTTCTATCGGCAAGTTTGAGCAGGCAATTATGGAGGTGACACGCTAATGATTGATAAAATTTTGCTACTGGCACTTGCGCTTTTTAGTGTGTCGATTGCACTGTCCTTATACAGGGTAATCCGTGGACCATCAATGCCTGACCGTGCAATTGCTCTTGATACGATTGGCATTAACTTAATATCGGCGATTGCGATTGTGTCGATTGTATTAAAAACGAAGGCTTATTTAGAGGCTATCTTGATTCTTGGCATTTTAGCGTTTATCGGGACGATTGCCTTTACGAAATATATCGAAAGAGGTGTGATTGTTGAACGCAAATCAAATGATTGAATGGGCAGCGGTCATCCTCATACTAATTGGCTCGATTGTTAGTGTCATTAGTGCATTTGGCATGATTCGTTTACCTGATGTGTATACACGTTCCCATGCAGCGACGAAAAGCTCAACATTGTCGGTGTTGACGTGCTTGCTCGGAGCATTTATTTATTTTTGGGTGCATGATGGTTATGTTAGTGTACGTTTAATTTTGGGCATATTATTTGTTTTTGTAACCGCACCAGTAGCAGGGCATTTAATTTGCCGAGCTGCTTACCGTTCACGTGTACCGTTAGCTGAAGGTTCTGGTGAGGACGAACTCAAACCAAAACTATTCCCAAGTGAAAAATAATATATAGCAGATCTCTTTAAACGGAGATCTGTTTTTTTGTATTTTGAGCAAGTTAAATTGTGCAAATATTGCAGGGGTTAGAATATTAATTGATTATTCACAAAATTTCGTGTAATGTATTTTGTTAAAAAAATTAAAATACTACTTGAAAAGTATTTTAAAAGAGTATATCTTAATTAGTAGATAGAATATTTATTATTAATAGTGAATAAATATCCAAACTTTTATTTTAAGAAGAAAGATTTTCTCAGTTATTATAAAACATCACACAAGGGGGATTTTCAACATGAAGAACAAATTATTCATATTTATGCTTGTATTAGTCATTGGTGTTCTTGCAGCATGTGGCACAAAGGATTCAGGCTCAAACGCTGATTCGGGTTCAGATATTGATTCAGGTAATGAAGGCGATAAAAAAGTTTTAGTAATGGGTACATCAGCGGATTACAAACCATTCGAATTTGTAGACTCAGCAAAAGGTGAAGAAATTATCGGTTATGATATCGATCTTGCATATATGATTGGTGAAAAATTAGGATTTGACGTAAAAATTCAAGATATGGATTTCAACAGTTTGGTACCAGCTTTACAAGCAGGTAAACTTGACTTCATTATTTCTGGAATGAGCCCAAATAAAGAACGTGAAAAAGTAGTCGATTTCTCAGAACCATACAATGAAACGCGACAAGTTCTTATTGTGAAAAAAGATAGTGGTATTAAAACAACTGCTGATTTAGCAGGTAAAATAGTTGGTGTACAAACGGCTTCTATTCAAGAAGAAATGGCAAAAGAAATGGCGAAAACAATTGATTTTAAAAATGAAAGTCGTACGCGTGTTCCTGAAGTCGTACAAGATATGATGGCCAAACGTATAGATGCAGCCATCGTTGAAAGTGGCGTAGCTGAAGGTTATGTGAAAAAGAACGATAAATTAATGATGTTGCCTATAAAAGAACAAGTAGCAGACTATAAAGCAATCGCAGTAGCTGAAGGTAGTGAATTGAAAGCCCAAATTGACAAAGCTTTAAAAGAGTTAATTGAAGAAGGGAAAATTAAAGAGCTTGAAGAAAAATGGCTTCAATCAGCTGAATAATTTCAGTGAAATTAATAAGAAGAAACGAGAAAGGAGGGATGCACTGTGAATCTTGATTTTACAGATGTAATTCCCTCTATTCCTTATATATTAAAAGGAATAGGTGTTACACTCCAAATTGCCATTGGTGCAGCAATCATTGGGTTTATATTTGGTATTTTATTAGCATTATGCAAAATCGGGAAGATTACAGTCCTCCGCTTGTTTGCTGATCTCTATACATCAATTTTCCGTGGTACACCGCTTGTACTACAGCTAATGATTATTTACTATGCAGTCCCACAATTATTAGACATTCAAATTGATGCTTTGCCAACGGCGATTATTGCATTCGGTTTAAATTCCGCGGCTTATATTTCTGAAATCATCCGTGGGGGAATCAATGCTGTCGATAAAGGGCAACAGGAAGCAGCGATGGCGCTTGGTATTCCTTATTCTAAAATGATGAAGGATATTATTATTCCACAGGCATTGAAAAATATTTTACCATCATTAGTTAATGAATTTATCACGTTAAACAAAGAATCTGCGGTTGTAACGGTCATTGGTGCGCTCGATATTATGCGTCGTGCGTATGTTGTCGGTGGTGCGACGTACCGTTATTTGGAACCATTACTGATTGCGGGGTTAATCTACTATATTATGACGCTTCTTTTAACGTTCCTTGGAAAACGAATCGAGAAAGGAATGAGAAAAAGTGATTAAAGTTACAGATTTACACAAATCATATGGACAAAATGAGGTCTTAAAAGGTATTTCAACTGAGTTTAAAGAAAAAGAAGTAATTGCTATTATCGGACCATCCGGCTCTGGCAAGTCAACTTTTCTTCGTTGTTTAAATTTACTCGAGCAGCCGACAAGTGGCGAAGTGAAAATTGGCGATGCTATTTTAACTGACAAAGGCACAGCTATTATGAAGGTACGTGAAGAGGTCGGCATGGTGTTTCAGCATTTTCATTTGTTCCCGCATAAAACAGTACTCGAAAACTTAACCTATGCACCGATTAACGTCAAAGGTATGGATAAAGTAGTTGCGACAAAAATGGCAGAAGAGCTATTAACAAAGGTTGGACTTTTTGAGAAACGTAATGAGTACCCAAATCGTCTTTCAGGTGGTCAGAAGCAACGCGTGGCAATAGCACGTGCGCTTGCAATGGATCCAAAAGTAATTTTGTTTGATGAACCTACGTCTGCACTTGACCCTGAAATGGTAAAAGAAGTTTTAGCGGTGATGAAAAACCTAGCGGACTCTGGTATGACGATGTTAATCGTTACGCATGAGATGGGCTTTGCACGTGAAGTGGCAGATCGTATTTTATTCCTAGATGGTGGTAAATTGATTGAGGATGCATCACCAGCGGAGTTCTTCTCGGCGCCAAAAACACAGCGTGCGAAAGATTTCTTGGAAAAAGTATTATAAATAAAACGCATTTAGACGCTCTGAAAAGGGGTGACTAAATGCGTTTTTTGTTTTGGTTGAGGTGTAACAATAGATAATTTACGCAATTCATCACGAACTAGAAAACTTTTTATTTATTTTTAGTTTTTAACCTAATTTTAACCTTTACAGTTTAATATAGGGGTAAATGGGTGAGGTGCGTAAAGAGGGGGGGTGTAACAATGGAGGCAACCATATCTAGTAATGAATTTCACCATTTTTATAGACGGAGCATTTCGATCTAAAGAATAAATAATTGTAATATAAATGAAAGAGGTGCAAGGATGATTTCGAATTCTTCCAAAAGTAAAACACTATATAAAAGCTTTGTACTGACCGTTATACTATTTCTAATTTTCTCTACGCTTGGGATTCAACCAGCAAATGCGAATCCGGCTCAAATACCGATGATGGTATCGTTGTCACCAACTGACGATGCAACGAATGTTCCTGTTGATGCGAATTTGACACTGACCTTTAGTGAAATTGTCACGAAAGCCGCTGGAAATATTTATATATATAGAACGAGTGATAATTCGGCAGTACAAACCATTGATGTAAATTCAAGTGTTGTCATAAACAGTGGATTAACTGTTACAGTTAACTTACCAGTGGATTTACAATATGACGAAGCGTATCATGTACAAATTGATGCGGGTGCATTTGTGAATGCTGCCCAGCAAGGTTTTCTAGGTATTGCAGATTCCACGGTATGGAATTTTAAAACTATAGCCCAGAGTTTAAATACGGATTTAGCAGGTTTAGCCCTTTCGGAAGGCACATTAAGTCCAGCCTTTGCAACGGGAACAACAAGCTATAATACAAGTGTTGGAAATAGTGTAACGAGTGTCGATGTGACTCCGACGGTAGCCGATAGCAATGCAACAGTAAAGGTGAATAGTGCGCTTGTCGTTAGTGGATCTGCGAGCAATATTACCCTAAATCCGGGTGATACTACAGTAACCATTACTGTCACTGCTCAAGATAACTCAACTAAAACTTACACAAATACTATTCATCGCGCGTTATCTAATGAGTCTGCGCCGACAGTTCCAGCTAGTATCGTAACGCCAGAGGATAAGATGACAAGTGAAATTATCATTACAGAAGGTGCTTCCACTACTCAGTACTTTAAAATGAGTAACATCATAGGTGGTAAATTGTATAAAGCAGATAGTGCGACAGAAATTGTGAATGGTGGCTTTATTACAAAAGCTGAGGGAAATGCGGGTTTGAAGTTTATGCCTGATGCCGATGCTAATGGAAGCACAGGATTTGGCTTCAACGTACAAGCAGCAAGTGACAACGTTGGTGCAGGGTTAAGTAGTCCAACATCAGTGGCGATAAAAGTCACGGAAGTCAATGATGCACCAATTGCTGTAGATGACAGGCTTAGTGATATGGAGGTAAATGGTGAACCTAGAATTATACCGCTTTCCACTTTACTAGCAAATGATTCACTAGGACCAGCTAATGAATCTGGGCAGAAATGGAAATTACTATCACTTAGCATTTCAACCAAATCCGGTGGATTGAAACTTAAGGACAATAATATAGAATTTATCCCCGCTCTTAATTATCAAGGGAAAGTAGTAATACATTATAGGATACAAGATAATGGTACTACAAACGGTGTAAATGACTTTAAAGATGCAATTGCAAGTGCAACTTTCAACATTGTAGGGAATATGAATAAGCCGACAGTTACACCTGCGACTACGGATGAAGATACACAGTCTACATCGGGTCTTGTTATTAGCCCTACAAATACAGGGAGCACAGCAACTAACCACTATAAAATTTCAAATATTAAAAACGGCAAACTGTATTTAAATGATGGGACATCGCCAATTACAGATGGGTCATTTATTACGGTTGCACAAGGTAGTGCTGGCTTGAAATTCACACCAAATGCTAATTTATTTACGACACCAACAACTACATTCGGTTTTGATATTCAAGCCGCACCGGGGACGGATGGGCAATCATTAAGTGATGCTGTTCTAGCAAGTATCACCGTAAATCCAGTGAATGATGCGCCTTTTCTTGCAAATCCAATAAGCAATCAGACAATTATTGCAGGAAAAAGCAAGAGTATCGATCTTAGCAATACGTTTTCGGATGTAGACGGGGATACATTAACGTTAACAGCTACATCCAGTCCACCAAATGTTGCATCCGTGCAGCTCGATAATTCACAGCAATTAACTATACAAGGGCTAGCGGATGGCACAGCAGTTATTAAAGTAACGGCGAGTGATGGCCACGGAGGAACAGCGGATATTACAGTGAATATAACGGTGACAGTAACAGATACGGATGCGGTAGCGAAGGCGAAAGCTGCATTAGCAATCGGTTATAGTACAGGGGATAGTGCAACAAGTGTCACGCAAAAACTGACACTTCCAGTAACAGGTATAGAAGGTACGACGGTAAGTTGGGCATCTAGTCACCTAGCTGTTGTGAAGAATGATGGAACGGTTGTGCGCCCGAGTCATGCAACAGGTGATCAACCAGTCACGTTAACAGCGACAATCATGAAAGGCACTGTAACAGAAACAAAGACCTTTTCGCTTATAGTTAAAGCCAATAAGCAAACGGATGCAGAGGCAGTGGCGAAAGCAAAGGCAGCGTTAGAAATAGGCTACAGTACAGTGGATAGTGCAACGAATGTAACACAAAAACTGACACTTCCAGTAACAGGTATAGAAGGTACAACGGTAAGTTGGGCATCTAGTAACCTAGCTGTTGTGAAGAATGATGGAACGGTTGTGCGCCCTAGTCATGCAACAGGTGATCAACCAGTCACGTTAACAGCGACAATCATGAAAGGCACTGTAACAGAAACAAAGACCTTTTCGCTTATAGTTAAAGCCAATAAGCAAACGGATGCAGAGGCAGTGGCGAAAGCAAAAGCAGCATTAGAAATAGGCTACAGTACAGGGGATAGTGCAACGAATGTAACACAAAAACTGACACTTCCAGTAACAGGTATAGAAGGTACAACGGTAAGTTGGGCATCTAGTAACCTAGCTGTTGTGAAGAATGATGGAACGGTTGTGCGCCCGAGTCATGCAACAGGTGATCAACCAGTCACGTTAACAGCGACAATCACGAAAGGCACTGTAACAGAAACAAAGACCTTTTCGCTTATAGTTAAAGCCAATAAGCAAACGGATGCAGAGGCAGTGGCGAAAGCAAAAGCAGCATTAGAAATAGGCTACAGTACAGGGGATAGTGCAACAAGTGTCACGCAAAAACTGACATTGCCAGTAACGGGTATAGAAGGTACGACTCTTCGCTGGACATCTAGTCATCCAGCGGTTGTGACAACGGGTGGGGTTGTACAACGTCCGTCAGTAGGCGATAGCACAGTAATATTGACAGCTACGATTGTCAAAGGTAGTGTGACGGAAACGAAGCAGTTTACAGTTATAGTGAAGGGCTACAATGATAGCTATCCACCTGTGACATCAACACCAGATTCATCATCATCTGATTCCACACCAGTACCACCGTCAAATACACAGCAGATTGTTGTGGATGTCGAGAATGGCAGCGGTGGGGTTGTTTCTAAAGCAATTATTAAACGCACAAAGAACGCGAATGGGACATTTAACGATGTCGTGACGTTAACTGAGCAAAGTGCGAGAGAAGCGGTTGCGAAGTTAAAGGAACAAGGATTAGTTACAGCGCGTATTATTCTTCCTGATCAGCAGGACAACGTAAATGAAATCTACGTCTCCATTCCAAAGAGTATTGTATCGATTCTTAAAAATGGAGGAGTGAATCTGGAGATTGTCACAAGCAATGTCCGAATTCTAATTCCTACAAGATCATTTGAGACATTTAATGATGATTTATATTTCCGTGTCATCCCGATGAAAGCACAGAAAGAGCAAAGTGAAGTTGAAGAACGTGCAAGAAAAGAAGCGATGGCACTTGATGGTGTGGATAGCACAATGATTAATGTGCTAGGGCGACCGCTGAAAATTGAGACGAATATGCAAAATCGTCCAGTAGAAATGACATTGACACTACCAACAGATGCGACGCAGGAACAGTTAAATCACTTAGCCATCTTTATCGAGCATAGTGATGGAACGAAGGAAATCGTAAGTGGGAAAGTTGTCACATTAGCAGATGGCAAATTGGGCATTCAATTTACGGTACAGAAGTTCTCAACATTTAGCGTGCTGTACGCACCAAAAAAAGTGGTCGTTGAGGAAGTGCCAGTAGAAATAGTGCCTACACCAATAGTAGATGTGCAACTTCCTTATATTCAAGGTTACACAGATGGCACATTCCGACCAAATGCACACATTACACGTACGCAAATGGCTACAATGCTAGCACGTAACTTAAGTGACAATGATGTACCAGTTTCATCCAAGGCGTCTTATACGGATACTACAGCATCATGGGCAAAAGATGAAATTGAGTATGTTCGCGCACAAGGTATTATGACTGGACGCGAAGACGGTAAGTTTGGTCCGAATGAGTCCATTACACGTGCACAAATGGCTGCAATTGCCATTCGTTGGATTGACAAGCAATGTGTAGCAGATGACACGGCCACATATTGCACAGCGGGTACAACAAAAATTACTTTCAATGATGTGGACCGTCAGCACTGGGCTGCGTCATACATTGAGAAAATAAGTGCATTAGGCATTATGACAGGCATGAATTCGTCTATCTTTAATCCAGATGAGCAGTTAACACGTGCGCAAGCGGTGAAAGTGTTAAATCGTTTGTTTGAACGAGAATTAACAACAGAAAGTATAGAGCAGTTTTTCTTGGATGTACCAAGCGATCATTGGGCATTCGGTGAGATTCAAGCCGCTGCAACAAAATAAAGCATGATCTAAAAGGTTGGCGTGATACTTTGCGTCAGCCTTTTAGATTTTCTCTGGATTAGACTTACAATTTTCCGGCATGGTGTTCCAGTATTTTCACCTGTCCCCACACAAAACGGTGCTTGAAAACTTAACGCTCGCGGCGATTAATGTCAAAGGGATGCCAAAAGAGGCTGCAACGAAAAAGGCTGAGGATTTACTGACACAAGTTGGGTTGTTTGAAAAACGCAATGAGTATCCGAGTCGTCTATCTGGTGGTCAAAAACAACGTGTGGCGATTGCACGCGCGCTTGCAATGGATCCAAAAGTAATTTTGTTTGATGAACATACGTCTGCACTTGACCCTGAAATGGTAAAAGAAGTTTTAGCGGTGATGAAAAACCTAGCGGACTCTGGTATGACGATGTTAATCGTTACGCATGAGATGGGCTTTGCGCGTGAAGTGGCTGATCGCATCTTATTCTTAGATGGTGGAAAGCTGATTGAGGATGCATCGCCAGCTGAATTTTTCTCGGCACCAGTAACGCAGCGTGCGAAGGATTTTTTAGAAAAAGTATTATAAGCAAAAAGCATTTAGACGCGCTAAAAGGGGCGGCTAAATGCTTTTTTTAACTTTAATTAATGTAAATGGTTAACACGTTTAATAATAAGAATTTATGATCAAACATGAAAACACTTCCGGAGTGATGGGATACCGATTGTCTAATGTGGGTTACCAACCATT
Source organism: Lysinibacillus sp. NPDC097287 (assembly GCF_044761695.1). Taxonomy (NCBI): domain Bacteria; kingdom Bacillati; phylum Bacillota; class Bacilli; order Caryophanales; family Bacillaceae; genus Lysinibacillus; species Lysinibacillus sp. NPDC097287. The sequence continues at coordinate 50,561 of NZ_JBIWCX010000016.1, read as the reverse complement.
AAATCTGCACTTAAGTTTCTTCTATATGTTTTGTAGATGTTTTAATTTTTTACCTACCAACTTGAATGTACTGAATATCTGTATCTTATTGTGAATAATATACAGAAAAAAGTCATTACAGTAGAATCTCGGTGTATAACGCTTACAATCTGATACTTTTTTGCTTATAATATAGAGAGACGTGTGTCTTAAAAAGAAGCCGTGAAATGAGCGATTACGAGTGAAAAAATTATTATATTTATGTTTATTTGTTGTTTTTATAGTTATTTTTTTGTACGTAAACAATCATTGGATTATTGTGAGTGAGCATGTTTATGAATCCGAGCGTGTTCCGGCAAGCTTCGATGGCATGCGGATTGTACAGGTGTCCGATTTGCATGATGCGCTCTTTGGTGAGAAGCAGGAAAAGCTTGTGCGAAAGGTTAAGGCCGCGAATCCAGATGTAATCTTTATAACGGGCGATTTAGTGGATAGCAATCGATATAATTTAGAACAGAGTTTGCAGGCAGTAAGGCATTTTGTAAAATTAGCGGACGTATATTATGTACTAGGCAACCATGAAGTAGCGACGAATAAGGTGAACGAAATTTATGAGTCGTTGTCATCGTTAGGTGTACATGTGATGGCCAACACATCGACTGTGTTAGAGCGCGACGGGGAGCGCTTGTCGATTGTTGGTATCGAAGATCCGTTAATGGGTATGGAGACGAAGGATATGCTGGCAATGGCTACTGCATATATTCCACAAGATCGTTTAACATTGCTGTTGGCGCATCGCCCTGAATTTTTTGATGTGTATGTAGATCATGAAATTGATGTTGTATTTTCTGGTCATGCGCATGGAGGACAAATTCGTATTCCTGGTGTTGGAGGGCTTGTAGCACCTGGGCAGGGACTATTTCCTAAATATACAGCAGGTATTTACGAGAGAAAAGCAACAAGTATGGTTGTTAGTCGAGGATTAGGCAATAGCTCAGTCCCTTATCGTATATTTAACTTGCCGGAAATCGTTGTGTTTGAATTGCAAAAAAAATAAGAAAGCACTGCATGATGGGAAAATTCCTATGCAGTGCTTTCTTATTTTTTAAATCGTTTCATAATGAGCTTATAAAATCGGCAATTAATAGGTTGAGCATTGTTAGAAAAGATAGCAACAATTAGTAGCTCAAATATAAGTCCAAATGGGATTGTTATGATAAAGAAATGCAGGTATGCATTCGCAGTAAAATTGAAGAATGGGTTCGCAACTAAATAACCAAATGACAGTACTAAAAAGAATTGTAAAAGCAAAATAGGTGCGAAAAGCTCCAAAAATCGACTTTCATCTTGTAGTAAGGCAGGTTTTTCAGACGTCCAAATAAAGTGAATGACAAATGGTAGGCATAGACCGAGTGCCAGGGTTGTTGAGAAGACCATAAAAAATCTCATGACTTCAAGGGTCTCTAAAAATAAAGGTAAATGCCCATGTGTAGCATATGGAAACCAACTGTTGATTGTTGAAAAGACGATGAAGAGGAATGCTAGAAACACAGATAGAGCTTTAATAATTTGTTTGCGAAGCCCCAAAGTATACGCTGTTTTTGATTCATTCGGAATACTTAGTTCTTCCATAACTACAACTTCTATTATTGTTGCCTCGTCATTAACAGTTTGGACAGAAGCTTCAACAAGTTTTAGATGTTTTCCTCTTTTCTTGCCCAGTCGACTTAAGTGTTTTCCTTGTTTATGTGGATCCATAGGAAACCTCCTACGAAACGTTATTTTTCGATGATTTATCAGTAAAAACTCTGTAGATTGGATTAGTGCAGTACTACATTTTATGATTAACAAAAAAAGTAAATAATAATCATGGGGCCAATAGCAAAATTTTTATTATTACTTTACTTTAATCCCTATGTGCATAGTGTTAATATACAATTTTATACATTTATTTAATTGATTGGGAAAGTTCTATTGACAACCTATTCTAATAAACCTACTCTGAATAAGAAGGGGAGAGCGCAATATTTTATTAAATTCAGATGAAAAGTGGGCAGAGTGAATATGTGGATAAAGGGTATTGGTGGTAAATTAATTGTCGCAATTATCTCACTTGTTTTAGTGACTTGTGGCACGCTTGGAATATTTACATGGATTAACAGTACAAATGCGGTAGGCGAACAAGTCAGATCGAACTTAGAGTCTAAAGCCGAAGATGTTTCAAAATACATAGAAAAGCATTTCCAATTAACATTAGTTGAGGTAGAGGCGATTGCTGAGCAAGCAGCGATTCAGAGCATGAATATCGAAGAACAGAAAAAATACTTAAGTAGTCGCTTAGAAGATAATGAAAATTATTTAAGCTTTGGCATAATTACAGCTGACGGTACAGCACATTATTTAGATGATACAACCGCCGATTTAGGCGATCGTGATTATGTAAAGGCTGGTTTTACTGGAAAGTCAGTTATGTCAGAGATTACAATTAGTCGCGTGACGGGTGAACCGGTTATTTTAATTGTGTCACCAATTGATACGGTGACAGGTGAGGACGCGTTGTTACTAGCCCGTATTGATGGTTATTATTTATCAGAAATTGTTGAAGATATTACGGTTGGTAATAGCGGATATGCAATGATGTTAGATGCTAAAGGTACTATCATTGGTCATAAAAATCATGCACTTGTGAAGGAGCAAAGTAATGCCATTTTAGCGGCTAGTGAATCAGGTGAATCGACGGGTGAAGCATTAGCTGCACAAGAAATGGTCGATAATACAAATGGTTATTTTACGTTTGATACAAAGGATACCGGTACAAATTTAATGGGCTATCATACATTGAATAATGGTTGGAAAATGGGCGTTATCGCAATCGAAGATGAAATGCTTGCAGGACTTTCCCGTCTGAAAAGCGACTTTATGTTGATGACAATTATTGTATCGATATTAGGACTACTCATATCGTTTGCTATTTCTCGTTCGGTAAGCAGGCCAATACGTCACGTTGTACGTATTAGTGAAGGCTTATCAGTGGGGGATTTTACGCAGGAAATTCCTGAGAAATATTTAAAGCGCATAGATGAGATGGGAACAGTGACGCGTGCACTTTCCCGTATGACAGATAATATGCGTGAGATGATTTCACAAGTAGAGAAAGAAGCGACAGCAGTAAGTGAAGCATCCTGTGATTTAATGGGTGATGTACTAGCTGTTACAAAGCATTCTAAGCAAATAGCAGGGGCAATTGAGGAAGTAGATCGTGGTGCACAAAGCCAAACAGTTATGTCTGAAGAAAGTGCTTCGGCCATGGAGCAAATGGCTTTAGGTATTCAAAATGTAGCAGAGGTAGCTTCTTCTGTAGCCTCAAATACAGAGTTTATTTCTGAAAAAATAAGTGAAAGCAACGGTGCTGTACAACAGTCTATTTCACGTATGAACGAGATCCAAGCAGGTACGAATATTGAGTTAGATGTTATTCGTAAGTTAGCGCAAGAGTCGAAGGAAATTGGATTAATCTCAAAAATGATTACTGATATATCTGACCAAACAAATTTACTTGCACTCAATGCATCGATTGAGGCGGCACGAGCTGGTGATGCAGGAAAAGGGTTTGCAGTTGTTGCGGATGAAGTACGTAAATTATCTGAGCAAACAGCGGAGTCTGCAGCGAAAATAAATGTACTAATTGATAAAGTGCAATTGTATACATTAGAGGCAGTGAAGGCAGCAGAATCGGGCGAGGAGAACGTAGGTCGTGGTTTGACAGCGATTCAAGCAGTAGGTGAACGCTTCGAAGAAATGGTGCATGCAGTAGGATCTATTGCTAGTCAAATTGAAGAACTGAATGCTTCAGCGGAGCAAATGTCAGCCAATACGGAAGAGGTCTCAGCTTCAATGGAAGAAATGGCAGCAACCGCAAATGCAGCAAGTGAATACGTCCATGAAGTCAAAAATTCAACAGAGGAACAGATTACTACTGTAGCCGAAATGAATGATCAAACCGTGGAACTCTCCGAAATGGCAAAGCGATTATACAGTGCTGTGCAGAAATTTAAATTATAAAATGAAAGAACCTCGCAAGCGTCAGTTTGCAAGGTTCTTTTTATGTTTTTTTAAGGTTCATGTCGATAAATTTGAATAGTTGGGCGATAAATGAAGAAATGTGTCTGATAAAATCAGTGCTTATGTCGATATAGCTCCAAAGATGGTCAATAATTAAGCGCATCCTGCATTGCAACGAGTAGTTGTTCGGCAGACATGGTAAGCTCACCGCCACCTTGCACCATTTGGTCACTGCCCCCACCTTTACCGTTTATGAGTGGCAATACCTTTGTGGCTACTGATTTCATGCTTGTTTCCACCTGTGTACCGCGAGTTGCAACGAACTGCAACTTGTCTTCATTTCCAGAGGCAAGTAATACAATAGCGTCAGGACGTTCAGTAGCTGTGAAACGGGCTAGTTTTTGTAGTTCTTGCACAGAGCGTTGACTAAAATGTGCAGCTAAAACATGGCTATCAGAAATAGCTAACGCCTTCGCTTCAAAAGTAAGTAGTTCTTCTTTTACATGAGCAAGTGCTTTCTCTGTCATTTTTTGCGTAGTTAATACTTTTGTTAGTGCTGTTGCGGCCTCGATTTCTGGAACACTTAGCTGACGAGCGACATCGGTTAATACTGTTTTACGCATTGCAAGTTCTTCTAGTACGCGACGACCACAAACGAATGATACACGTATATTCCCTTTCATTTTTTCAGTACCGAGAATTTTAATGGCACTGACTTGTCCGGTAGATGTAGGGTGTATACCGCCGCAGCCATTGTAATCATAATCTGGAATAATAACGAGGCGAATATCGCCAGTTATTGCAATATCTTTACGTAAGTTATAATCACTGAGCTCATCTTCTGTCACCCATTTAGTGTGAATCGGACGGTTTTCTAAGATAATATCATTCGCGCGAGCTTCTGCAGCAGAAAGTTGTTCATCGGATAAGGTATCGACAGCAATATCAATCGTCACCTGCTCACTGCCTAAGTGAAAGCTTACTGTCGGTGCGTCGAATAATCCCACAAAAGCGGCTGTTAAAATATGCTGACCTGCATGCTGTTGCATATGGTCGAAACGGCGTTGCCAATCCAGTCTGCCGTGAATATCACCTGTGAGGGTAGCGATATCACCGTCTATATAATGACGGATTTCATCGCCGATTTTTTCTACATCGATTACGGGAATACAGTTTAATGTACCTGTATCATGTGGCTGACCGCCACCTGTTGGATAAAAGGCTGTGTTTGATAGTACGATAAATTTCCGTCCGTCTTCTTCAATACCTGTACGAGTCACTGTTGCATCAAACTCGCGTAGCATAGCGTCTTGATAGTATAAGTACTCTTTCAATTTGAGATGCCTCCTCTTAGTGCGTTGTGTTTCTATTTTGGCATAATTGCTAAAGGCTGTATATGAGTTTTCAATTGACCAACGCTGAAATTGCTTTATTATTAAAAGGACAGGTCATGCTAAAGGAGCTACAAAAAATGAACATTACACAATTTTCAGTTGAAGAAATTTTAGACCCAACAAATATTATTGAAGGCAAACGCTACGAATTTATTTTAGATGTAGAAATCGATGAAGAAGATGAGTTATATCATGAAGCTGGTATCGAAATTCGCGTCTTACTTGGTGAAAAGGACGGCGAGCCATTTATCCTAAATTATTTCATCATTGAAAAAGCGGAGAACGAGTATTTGGATTTTGCGTTAGAAGATGATGAATTAGCAACGATTTTGGCGTTCTGCCAAGAGGCTTTAACAAAAGAATAAGCTACAGGCTTTTAAACAAAAAACCGTCTCTGCTTAGAGGCGGTTTTTTTATTGCGAAAAAAGGGGAAAATGATTGCTAAGAGAGAAAAGAATTAAAAGTGTCCATTGGTATTTGATTAGTACCGTTACGATGTGTAATGATATGTTTAGAATTATCATGAACGTTATTTCATATTGTAATAGCCGGACTTTTACATGGATGGCACGCAATATATTTATAATAACAATTGTGAGTACAAGATTTAATAACCAAAAGGTTGGGATACATTTGGTTAAAGATTATAACAATATTAGAATGCTCGTTGATTGACTAGTAATAGTCATGTTTGTAGATTTTGTACATATTAGGGCGAGTAGAAGAGCTAGTATGATACAAGAAAATTGAGGAGGCATGTAAGATGAAATACGTAATTATCGGAGGAGATGCGGCTGGTATGTCAGCTGCTATGGAAATTTATCGTAATGTACCGGGTGCAGAAATAACATCGTTAGAACGTGGATTTATTTATTCATATGGGCAATGCGGTCTACCATATGTGGTGGATGGACGGATTTCATCGACAAAGCGCCTCATTGCCAGAGATGTAGCAACTTTTCGTGATAAGTATGGTATTGATGCGCGAGTTGGGCATGAGGTTGAGCGTATCGATGTTGAAAAACAATTGGTAACGGGTACTGACCTAGCATCTGGAGAACAGTTTGAAATTCCATATGATAAGTTACTTATTGCTACCGGGGCAGATCCTGTAATGCCAGTAGAAAAAGGTAGTGATTTAGCGGGAGTGCATGTGGTCAAAACAATTCCTATGTTGGAAGATTTATTGGCCGATTTAACACCGAATATTAAGCATGTGACAGTCATCGGTGGTGGCTATATTGGACTGGAAATGGTGGAAACGCTACATGCAAGCGGTAGGGAAGTGCGGTTGATACAACGTAGTGGATATTTGGCGAATTTTTTAGATAAAGAACTTGCACAGCATGTCCATGATGAAGCGAAGAAGCAGGGTGTCGAGGTCTTATTAAATACATCAGTGGAGGCGTTTGATGGCGATAAACGTATCGAGCGTGTGGTCACAGATAAAGGTACATTTGATACTGATCTAGTCATTGTAGCGGTAGGAATTCAACCTAATACAAAGTTCTTAAAAGATACAGGCATTGCGCTAGCGAAGAATGGTGGTGTCATTGTTAATCGTCACTTAGAAACATCCATTGAAAATGTTTATGCTGCGGGTGATTGCGCGATGCATTTTAACATCGTGAAGGAACGTCTAGATTATGTGCCGCTGGGTACAACGGCGAATAAGCACGGACGTGTGGCTGGACTCAATATGTCGGGCAAATTTGCACGATTTCGCGGGATTGTTGGAACATCCATCATGAAATTTTTCGATCTGACAGTCGCAACAGCAGGCATTAATGAAGGAACTGCGGAGGAGCTGGGTTTTGAATTTGAGGCGTATAAATTATCAGCACGCCATATTGCAGGATACTATCCAGGAGCACAGCGGATGTTCATTAAAGTAGTGGTTCGTAAGCGTGACCAGCAGCTTCTAGGTGCACAAATTATTGGACCAGCAGGTGTGGATAAGCGAATTGATGTCTTTGCAACAGCTCTATACAACAAAATGACTTTACCCGATTTACTTGATCTGGATTTGGCGTATGCTCCACCATTTAACGGTGTGTGGGATCCATTACAACAAGTAGCGAGGATGCACGGGAAATTATAAAGAGAGAATGCCGTATAAATGATACGGAGGGGAATCTAGATGAGTATTTATGATATCAATGTGAAATTAGAAGACGGAACACAGTATAGCTTAGAGCGCTACAGGGGCCAAGTAATGCTCATTGTGAATACGGCGTCAAAGTGTGGTTTTACCCCACAATTCGACGGATTAGAAGCATTATATAAGAAATATAAGGATGAAGGTTTTGTTGTACTTGGCTTCCCGTCGAATCAATTTAAGCAAGAAGTAGCAACAGCCGAGGAAGCGGCTGCAAATTGCCGTTTGACGTATGGTGTCACTTTCCCTATGCATGAAGTTGTAAAGGTGAATGGTAAGGATGCGCATCCGATTTTTGACTATGTGACATCCCATTCAAAAGGGATTCTTGGAAAGAGCGTTAAATGGAATTTTACAAAGTTTCTAGTTAATCGTGAGGGTGAAGTTGTGGCCCGCTTTGGTTCAACTGATAAACCTAGTAGTTTTGAGGATGAAATACAAAAAGTATTAGCTTAAGAAAATGATGGGTTCATGCACTGATTGTGTATGGACCCTTTTTGTTGTTCTTTGTAAGGTTGATGACGATAATTTTAAAAAGTTGGGCGATAAAACGCAAAAGTTGTCTGATAAACCTGTCGATAAACCTCAAAAACTTTTCGATAACCGTAAAATTATTTAAGGTTCTTGTAAGCTTGCCACAATTTTAATGTAAGTTTGGGTGGATATACTGTAGTCAAATGCAAATCATAGAAGAGGTGAGCGACAAATGACTCCATTATTAAAAGTACAAAATGTAGGGAAAGTTTATGGAAACGGCGCAAACACATTTACTGCGCTTTCGAATATAACGTTTGAAGTAGAAAAGGGTGAGTTTGTAGGCGTTATGGGGCCTTCGGGCGCTGGGAAATCAACGCTACTGAACGTGCTCGCAACAATTGATACGCCAACGACAGGTGATATCGTAATTGGCGAAGCAAATTTAGCACTTATGAAAGATGCTGAGCTAGCAGACTTCCGCCGTGATAATTTAGGGTTTATTTTTCAAGATTATAACTTACTCGATTCGTTAACTGTACGTGAAAATATTGTGTTGCCACTGGCGATTGCAAAGGTGCCAGCGAAAGAAATTAATACACGTGTAGCGCAAATTGCAGGATTATTTGGTATTAGCGATCTACTAGATAAATATCCTTACCAGATATCGGGTGGGCAAAAGCAGCGAACTGCATCATCTCGTGCGCTTGTGACAGAGCCACAGCTTATTTTTGCCGATGAGCCAACGGGTGCGCTCGATTCAAAATCAGCAACGGATTTACTGGAAAGACTGAGTGATTTAAATAAATCGCAAGCTTCAACAATAATGATGGTGACTCACGATGCATTTGCGGCAAGTTTCTGTCAGCGCATTCTATTTATCCAAGACGGACAGTTATCGAAAGAAATTCACCGAGGGACGCAAACACGTAAGCAGTTTTTCCAAGAGATCCTGCAGGTGCTAGCAGATATCGGAGGTGAGGTTAATGACGTTATTTAGTCTTGCGCAAAAAAATATTCAACGAAATTTATCGAATTACTTTTTATATATTGCTTCTATGGTGTTCAGTATTGTTATTTACTTTACGTTTGTGACGCTTAAATACAATGATGAAATTTCAGCATTAACGGGCACATCGCAAAAAATTCAAGGGCTGATGAACGCATCGTCCATTATATTATTGTTCTTCATTGTTATTTTCATAGCGTATTCCAATTCATTTTTTATGAAGAAGCGGAAAAAAGAAGTGGCACTTTATTCATTGCTCGGAGTACGTAAGCAAAAGATTGGTTTAATGCTCTTTTTTGAGAACCTTGTTATTGGGCTTATATCACTTGTGCTAGGCATTGTTATTGGATTTTTTATGTCGAAAATTTTACTAACAATTTTAGTGCGATTGATGGGCTATGAGGTTGTGGCGAACTTCACGTTTTCAGGACAGGCTGTACTGAATACAGTAGTAATTTTCGCTATATTGTTCCTGTTCACCTCACTACAAGGGTATCGTGTAATCTATCAATTCAAGCTTATTGATTTATTTCACGCTGAAAAGCAGGGTGAAAAAATGCCTCGTGCCTCTGTTTTTGCAGCAATGGTAGGTACGATACTTGTCGGATTTGGCTACTACACATCCGTTACGGATATTTTTACAAGCTCGATTTGGCGCTTTTTCACGATACTCGGCACACCGTTATTAGTGATCGCCGTAACAATTGTTGGGACGTATTTATTGTTCCATAGTGTGAGTGTATTCGTGTTAACGGCGCTCAAAAAGGCGACGGCATGGTCATGGAAGGGACTTAATTTGATTGGGGTATCTCAGTTACTTTACCGCATTCGTGGCAACGCAAAGTCGCTATCCATTATTGCGATTTTAAGTGCCACAACGATTACAGCAGGCGGTGCAGTTTTTGGGATTTACTACAACACTGAGAGTTCTGTGCGGCTAGCAATGCCCAATACATTCATGTGGAAGGGGGACACAGTCGACTTTTCACAGAAAGACGTCGTGTATAACGAGGCGTTAAATGTGAAAAATTTACGTGTCGATAATGACTTTGCCTTCTTTGAATACACATTGTTGAAAGAATCGGATTACAATCATTTAGCGAAGTTGCAAGGTGTAGACCGTGAGCTTCATGTTGCAGATGGTTCAACGATTTTACTAGATACTACGTATGATGAACGCTTTTCACATGATTTTACGGGTGAGGCATTTACATTAGAAAACGGGGAGTCTTTCTATGTTGAAAAAATGTATACGGAAAGTGTACTGAATTTTTTCCCGGCAGGTACAGTACTTGTAGTAAATGATCAAGAATTTGCGAAGACAAACGCTGAAGACATGGTCATGCAAGCTGTTGGCATGAAAAATGATTTAAAACAGCAAGAGTTGTCTAAGGTCATTTATAATCAGTTGTCACCAGAGCAGCAAGAATCGTTTTCGAGTGTGCCTCAAAGCTATGAAGATAGCATGGCTGGTGTTGGTTCATTACTGTTTGTTGGTAGCTTTTTAGGGCTTGTATTCCTAGCAGCTACAGGTAGTATTATTTATTTCAAAATATTAACTGAAGCGGAAGAAGACCAAGCAAAGTATGCAATATTAAATAAAATCGGGGTTAATGGCAAGCAAATGATCAAAACAATTGCAGGGCAGGTAGCTGTTATTTTCGGTGCACCACTTCTTGTCGGAATACTGCATAGTGCCTTTGCTTTAACAGCACTTTCACAGCTATTTAACATGGATATTACAAAGCCGGTCATTATTGGGATGCTTGCATATACAGCAATTTACGCCATTTACTACGTATTTACGGTACGTTCATTTTATAAAATTGTTAAACAAGGAGCAAAGTAATATGAAAAAAGTATATATTGGGATTGGTGCTGCACTTATTCTATTTGTTGCAGCGCTGGTGGCATTAATGACTGTCGATTTTAATCGTATAAATAAGGATACGTACTATCTACAAGTGACGACAGACGGCGAATTAGAAGAATATAAATTAAATACAGGTGAGATAGCTAAGACTTATTGGTATGAGCTACCGTCTTACGATGAGCGTGGAAAAGAGCAAACATTGAAATTTTCTGCTACTAAAAACTTACGTAAAGATGCGTATTTAAAACTGTATGTGAAAAATGGCAATGAAGTAACATCTTACAATGAAGTACAGTTTGATGAAATTCCACCAAAAGCACAGGAACAACTGAAATAATGAATGAAAGTGCCCCGATTATGCCGGGGCATTTTTTTATGGGAAAGCTATATCGTTGTTAAATAAATGCTAACTGTAGTGCCTTCATTCTCTTTTGAGGTGATGGAAACAGTACCGCCATGTGCTTCAATGATATCTCGGGCGATGGCGGTGCCAAGACCTGTGCCTAAAGTATGGGCTGTATTTGTGCCACGGTAATAACGTTCGAAAATATGCTCAAGGTCTTCTTCTGCGATACCCTTACCGTTATCAGAAATGGTGATAGAGTCTGTATCGACATGGACTTTTATCTCAACATCATGTGGATTGTGCAGCAATGCATTATATAAAAAATTCACAACAGCACGTCGCATAAAATGAGCATCAATGCTCTGTGTAATGGTATCTGCGGAGGCGTCGAATTCGATATTTGCCTGCTCGTACTGTGGCATATTGAGCGTATCAATCACAATTTCACGTACAAATTGTACGATATTGGTGTCATTCAGTTGCAATGGTAATTGCTGATGACGGAGACGCATAGTTAAATTTAAATCATCTAGGAGGTCCTGCATATGGAGCGATTGTTTTTCAATAATACGAGAGTATTCAGCTTGCTCGCTTTCTGTTAAATTGCCTTCACGTAATAGTTCAGAATAACCACGGATAGAAGCGAGTGGTGTTTTCATATCGTGCGATACGTTACTAATCCATTCCTCACGCATTATTTCAAGACGCTTTCGTTCCATTTCATGTGCGGCAAGTTCGTTCGACACCTCATTTAAATTTGAAATAACAGGTTTATACAGACCTTTTGGCGTTTTTACTTGTGTATGCTTGCGATTTTTTAAATGCTGAATTTGCTCGATTAGCGCATAGAGTGGTTTCGTCAGTGCACGACCAAAAAACCAACCAACAAGCGCTGTCACAAGTAAATCAGCAATGACTATAGCTAAGCCGAACTTTCCAAGAAGCTGCAAAAAGGATGAGGGTGAAAAGTTCCATACCACGCGCGACACGCTTCTATCTTGAATCCCAACTAAATAGTTAAATTCATCATTACCGCCAATATAAACAGTTGTCGATGGATCGATTTCTCGGTATTTATAAGTTTGGATTAAATCGAGTGGCGAGTAGTGTGCTAAGGCATTGTCTGGCACATTATGTCCGCCAATCATGTCGCCGTTTTGATTTAGCACTTGTACCCACGCGTTATGTTCCTTTAATAGCTGCAAACCCTTGTCATCAAAGGTGATATCGCCATTATGATATTGAATGTACTGCTCAAATTCTCGTGTGAATTGCTCGGTGTTAGTAACTTCAGGTGTTTGAAAATTTGTTGTTTGCTGATAAAAGAACAAGCTAATAAAAATTGCTGTATTGACGAAAATCACAATGATAGCGATGGATAACACAGATAATAAAAACTGTGCAGTGAGTCTCCATTTCATAAATGACGAGCCTCCTTACTTTGCAATGACAAATTTATAGCCTAAGCCTTTTACGGTAGTGATGAAAATTGGATTAGAAGGGTCGCTCTCCACTTTTTCTCGTAGTCGTCGGATATGCACCATGACTGTATTATCGGAGCCGTAAAAATCTTCGCCCCATACACGTTCAAACAAAGTCTCCTTACTTAAAATTCTGTTTGGATTGTGCATGAAGCAAGCCATTAAGCCGACTTCCTTAGCCGTTAGCTCTAGCAACACACCATCTTTATGTACTTCCGTTTCATCAGCATTCATTGAAAATGGACCATTTTCTAGTACGTCTTTTTTTGTTTCAAGAATAGATGTAGTGTCTTGAGTTTGATAGCCCGCTCTACGTAACTGTGCTTTCACACGATAAGCAACTTCTTTCGGGCTAAAGGGCTTGGTAATGTAATCATCCCCTCCGATTGCAAGACCTAAAATTTTATCGATTTCCTCTGTTTTAGCCGACATAAAGAGTACCGGCACATGTGAAATTTCACGAATGCGACGACATAAATCATAACCTTCACCATCCGGAAGCATAACGTCGAGTAATACGATATTTGGGGTTTTCTTTTGAAAGCTCGTCCATGCCTCGGAAAGGGTACCAGCTGTGTGAATATATTTGAATCCCTCTTTTTGAAGGCTTGATTTTAGGAGATTAGCTAAATCAGCCTCATCATCTACAACTAAAATGATTGGTTCTTGCATATCGTTTCGCTCCATTCCTTATGATGTTTGATTATAAACGAAAATTTTCTGAAATACGAAGTGTAGACATAGTCTTAAATGCCAACTTTCTAAAGTATCTCCCTACTTATTAATATTTAAAAATTTAGCAGGCAAGCTTTGATCAACTTTGTTATCGAGTCGCTCAAGCTGATGGTGAAGTCGCTCAAGTGAGGCAAAGAGTCGCTCAACTTGGTGATGAGGTCGCTCAAGTGTGGTCAAGATTCGCTCAATTAGGTCATGAAGTCGTCCCCATATATCCACCAAACCACTCCGACCAATAAAAATATATACTTTTACATAGGAATGAAACTTTTTCCAATTTCGAAACGTAGAGAAAGTTAATGATGATTTAGGAGGAATGGCGATGTTTAAAAAAATAGCAGCAGATGCACTTGGACTTTCGGATATTGGAGTAGTAGTACCACGTGAGGACTTCGATAAAACAGATGCAGATGATTTTATCCTACAAGAGATTGACGAAAAAATTTATTTTTTAATTAAAACAAAGGCAGATGAATACTGCTTTACTAATCGTGCCTTGATTCATGTAGATGGTGCAAATGCGATGAGTAAAAAACGTATGCTCCGCCGCTACGACTATTCAATGCATACAATTGGTGATGTTTTTCTGGAAACAGCAGGAACTATTGATCTTGATGTCGAAATTAAGTTTACAGTAGGCAATATTCCGCTTTCTATCGACATCCATAAGCGTTTTATTGACGACATTAAAGATTTATATAAGGCGATGCATGCTATTAGTTATGAGCAAAAGCAAAATGCCTACAAGTTAGAAGTTGCGGAGAAAAGTTTATCGATTGCTTCAGCATCACTTGGTCGCATAGGGAACGATAATATAACACCAGCTGCTTCATTCAAGGAAATAACGAGCTTTTCAAACAAATGGATGCTCGATCATAAGGATAATTATGTGAAGGAAGATTTCTCTCATATTTTTGATTTATACATCAATAATTAATCGACGTAGCTCTCTGCTTTGGAAGTAGAGGGCTCTCATTTTAGATTCTAGTAAGGCGTATTTGAAATATTTACATATGTAAAATAGAAATTACACTATTAGGAGCGTGTCGAAAAATGATAAACGAATTACAAGAGCTAGATAAAAATCAACAAATTGAACGAGAAGAAATAATAGAGCAACCGCAAGCCGTCGAGACATTATTCGTAAATGAATTTATAGATGGCATTTTAGATCCACATCAGGAAATGCTAGGGCCAGTAAAGAATGGCGGTACGATTATCGCAAATACAACGCCAGGCTGCTGGGGACCGATGATTACGCCGACGATTCGTGGTGGTCATGAGGTAACAAAGCCTGTATTTATCGAAGGTGCAGAAGTAGGCGATGCAATCGTCATTAAGATTAAGTCAATTCAGGTCACTTCTATGGCGACTTCTTCGGGACATGATGAAGCGATTTTAGACCGTTTCATCGGTGATCCGTTTGTATCTGTGAAATGTCCTGGCTGTGGGAAATTACATCCACGTACAGTTGTCAGTGGAATTGGTGCACAGGCAATTCGTTGTGCAACATGTAATACAGAGACATCACCATTTAAAATGACAAATGGCTATACGATGGTGCTCGGTCATAATAGTGACATAGGCGTAACGGTTGGACGTGAAGGGGCCCGACGTATTGCATTAGATGCGAAAAATTATATGCGTACACCTGAAAACTCTGTGCAAAATCCAGTCGTGGCATTGGCACCGAGTGATTTAGTCGGAGTTATGGCGAGAATGCGTCCGTTTTTGGGGCAGCTTGGTACAACACCTTCGAAGGCAATGCCAGACTCGCATAATGCCGGAGATTTTGGTTCATTTTTGGTGGGTGCACCGCATGAATATGCATTTACACAAGAGGAGTTAGACCTGCACCGCACAGACGGACATATGGACATTAGCCGCGTTCGCGAAGGTGCCACAATTATTTGTCCGGTAAAGGTACCTGGAGGAGGCGTGTATATTGGTGATATGCACGCGATGCAAGGTGACGGTGAAATTGCTGGTCATACGACTGATGTAGCAGGCATTGTGCAACTACAAGTGAGTGTTTTGAAAAAAGTAGCCCTTGAAGGTCCAATTCTTCTTTCGAATGAAGATGATTTACCATATACGGCAAAGCCATTTACAAAGGAAGAAAAACGTCGGGCACGTGAATTGGCAGAAGAGTATGGTGTGAAGCAGGTTGAGGATGTATTCCCAGTGTCTGTCGTGGGATCAGGTACAACGTTAAATGAGGCAACAGATAATGCGTTAGGTCGTGCTGCTCGATTATTCGAAATGACAGTACCTGAGGTCATGAATCGTGCAACAATAACGGGATCTATTGAGATTGGTCGTCATCCTGGTGTTGTGACAGCAACTTTCCAAGTGCCGAAAGCAACTCTAAAAAAGGCACGTATTTTTAAGCCAGTGAAAAAACAATACGATTAATTATCCTAACCTATTCACAATTGTGGATAGGTTTTTTATATGAAGTCTTACCGTACACAGTAGCTATTTTTGGCGAAAATGTGTCGATTGGAAATTGAAATCTACCAAAATATCGGTATAATAAGAGAAATAAACATAATGTACTGGAAAAAATGCATGTAAAACAGAATTTTGTATGTGGGAGGTGACGATAAGTGAGAGAAGTTGCACACTTACAGGAAAAAGTAGAGAAGAAAAACCTGCTGAAGAGTTATATAGCGAAAATGTATGGTGGTGGGCATGCACCTTCTAGGACCAATTTTGCAGATGCAGCAACGGGTGCTGTAGGTGGGCTGATTTGTATTTTTTTATTGTTATGTTTGACGAATTATACAGGAGCCCCGTGGTTAATGGCATCACTTGGTGGTAGTTGTGTACTTGTTTTTGTTGTGTGGAATGCGCCGTTATCACAGCCACGGAATATTATTGGGGGACATTTTATTTCTGCCTTTATCGGTTTGGCGATGTACTCGTTGTTTGGGACAAGCACGTTTTCGATTAGTTTAGGTGTGGCTTTGACAATTTTCTTCATGGCGTTTACGGGTGTAATTCATCCACCAGCTGGAGCGAACCCAATAATCATTATTCTCGGAGGATATGGATGGAGTTATTTAGTGGTACCAGTGCTAATTGGCGCCGTATTGATTGTTGTTTTGGGACTGCTCATTAATAATCTTCGCGGGACAAGAAAATATCCAGTATTTTGGTGAAAATGCACTGCTGATATGACATAATTGATCACTGTTTTAATTGTTATAAAAATATCTAACTTAAATTATCTTTTTTGAGAAATTTTTTGTAACTTTTTTTGAGTTGATGCGTCTACTGTTTTAGGATGCGGTAAGAACTACATTTTATTAAGCTCCATAAGAGAAATGGCACTAATAAGATTAACCTTTTATTCCGCAATGCATGTAATTATACATAATTATGTGTTATAAATTTTCTTGAGAGATATGATTTCAAGAGGCTAACCATTTGTTAGCATAGATAAATGGACATACTGTGTTACAGCTTACTCGGGCTACCAACCAAGGGACTAGCTGTTTTGTAGTATATGCTGTTTATCCAATAACAAATGAGTTGATGTAAAAGCCATCTAAGAAAGTGAGTGATCACCATTTTCTTAGATGGCTTTTGTGTGTGGATAAATATAAACAGCTCGATACATATCAATTATTTTCTCGCATATTATGGAGAGAATTTGTTATATTGAAGAAAGAGTGTTATTTAAAGGAGGCACTAGTTGTATGTTGCTGCGTTGTGATGAGCAATTATTAACTGCGTATCGTCATAATGGTGAGTTAGGTGCTGAAGAGTTACTGTCGAAGTGGGCGGAGGATTCAGCTAATCCACAAAATAATCCACAGATTTTTGGACAAACCTTATCACCTGATTTGTTTTTGGTTAGTGAGGAAGTGGCAATGAATATTGCATTTTCGACTGCCCGTAAATATTGGGGGCGTGTACCTGTGGAGGCCCAAGTTTTTTTTGAGAACCAAGGCTTAGATTCAATGTTTATGAATGAACGGCTCGATTCTTTTTTCTATTCACAGAAAGGGAAGGAGACGTTCTTTGAGCAGCTTTACGCACAGCATACAATGAATGTAGAGCAATTAATTTGGTTAATTTTCGGGAAACGCCGAGACGTTAATATACAAACAACAGAATTACAGACTATCTTTTTATATAAAATTGAAAATGAGTACATTGTACACATGATTTATAAAGAGGATATACAATTTTGGCATTGGCTTTTTATGAAAAAAATTTATTCATTACTTATCCACAAACAATTAGAACAATTAACATTTATCCATGAAATTATGCGTCACTTTGAATATTCGGCACAGAAAAGTTATACACATGTGCGTAACTTTTCGTATAATTATAAAAAAAATCTGGATAAGTGTATAACTTATGTGGATAATAAAAATCCTTCGTGTTTAGCAAAGAAGCAATTGCAGCTGTATCAAATCGTTGCACATTACAAGTGGGCAGAAAATGATTTTAGGAAAGTGAGAGAGCTAATTGTTTCCTTTGAAATAGAGTGGCGTTATTCGATGTATGCGCTAACGGAAAAAGAAAAAGTATTAATCGCTTATATTTTATTTAATGTCGCACATCAGGAGAAACATGCGGATGATGTTATTCAGTATGGTGAATATTTATTAGATGATGAACGATTGAATAATTATGCGATTGAAATTATGTTGGAATATAAAGAACTTTTACCGAATATTAAACCAACACCACAAGCAATTGTAAAAAACTATGCAAATAATTATTTGGAAAATCTATATGCAATGCTGTTACAAAATTACGTGCAGACCGGAAATTACACGAAGGGATTAAAGTTGTTAAAAGAACAAGCACTTGTCTCAAGTAAGAAAATCCATGAAGCATTGGTGCATAAGAAATATAGCCATGAGCAGTTCATAGCTATTGAGTCAGCGATTCAAAAGGATATCGCTATCCAGGTGAACAATTCATTGCAACAGATTGGCGCATCGTTGGAAGAATGGCGTCGGAACTATCGTGATCCAGAGGCACCTTATTATTTCACTGCGCAAAGTAGTTCCTTGAATATGATGAATATCTTGAAAGTGTTATTTGTTACGGAGCAGTATGAGTTGTTTGAAAAATTAATGGAAATGTATAAAAAATATTTGCTCGTCGACGAACATTTTGAGGAAATGCGTTTGTTTATCAGCGCTTATGTTTGAAAAATCTCGAAAGTCGTTCATAAATAAAAAAGCGGGATGGCTCAAGTACTATTGAGTCATCCCGTTTCACTTTATCCCGCCCAAACAGACGCTAATATTCCATTTCAAAATTTTTGAAAAACAAAGCAGGTTGGGTGAGATGTAAGGGTCCGATTGATTCAACTAACCAACAGTAGGGTGAAGAAAATCCCTACTGTTGGAAGTTTCACTTTATTCCAGTACACCTTTTTCTTGTAATGCAGCGATTTGTTCTTCACTGTAGCCAATGGAAGCTAGCACTTCATCGTTATGTTCGCCAAGTTTGGCGCCGACATGCCTATAGACTGGCTGCGTTCCTCCGAATTTGAAGGCAGAAGCAATTTGTTTTTGCGTTGTCCCATCATTTTTCGGAATATCAACAATCATGCCCCTTGCTACAAGCTGTGGATGCTCGCAAGCTTCTGGGAATGTTAGTACAGGCTCTACACAGCCTTCAAAGTCATCATTGAAGATCTCAAGCCATTCCGCATACGTTTTCGATAAAAATGCATCATGTACTGCCTCTTTAAAACGAGTCTGTGTATAGAAGGAATCATTAAATGTATTATCTATAAGCTCTGGAATATCAAGCGCTTCACATAGTAGTTTACGGAATTGTGGCTCCAAACTACCTACAGAGAAAAAGCGACCATCCTTTGTTTTATAGAAATCGTAGTAGCTACCGCCATTTAAAATTTCTTGCTCAGGCTGTGGAATACGCCCACCACCAATGTAAGCTGAGCCATACATCGCATTGAGCGAAAATACTGCGTCAGTCATGCTAATGTCCACATATTGGCCTTCACCTGTTTTTTCACGATGAAGCGCAGCAGCAAGTATCCCGATTGCCGCATGCATCGTACCACCTGCCATATCAGCGAGTTGAATCCCCATTGAAACAGGTTTTTTGTCCTTATGGCGTGAATAGTCGAGCACGCCAGCAAGTGATAAGTAATTATTATCGTGTCCAGGGCGATTGCTAAATGGACCTGTTTGTCCGTAGCCTGTAATAGAGCAATAGATCAACTTCGGATTCACTTCTTTTAACGCTTCATAACCAATACCAAGGCGTTGCATCACCCCAGGCCGGAAACCTTCAATAATAATGTCATACTCTTCTACAAGTGATTTAACGATTTCTACAGCTTCCGGTGATTTTAAGTTTAATGTTAATGACTTTTTTGAGCGATTCAAATGCTGATGAATATACGCTTCTCTATCCTCATCATAAGGAGGCATAATGCGTGTTAAATCAACGCGCTTGGAGGATTCTACATGAATAACCTCCGCCCCTAAATCAGCAAAAATCATTGTTGCCATTGGTCCCGGTAATAACGCAGAAAAATCGAGAATTTTTAACCCCTTTAAAATACCCAAATCTCCTCAACCCCTTTTGTTTAGACATTGCGCCACATCATCGAATATGTAGCGTAAATACAATTTTCTAATATCCCCATATTATAAAAAAAGCGTTTGGTAAACCATCTGTATTAATACAGATTTTATAAAATTTAACAGTATTATAACAGAATTACACTCTGTTTGACTACGTATTTTTCATTATAATGCAAGTTATCAGAAAATTATATGTTGTAAAAATATAAAAATTTTGAATATAGATTTCTTGTCAAATTTCAGACAATAAGAATCTGTTATTAGAAAATTTAAAAAATATAATGCAAGAAAACAATATTATATTACACATTTTATAAGAAGATACTAAAATTTACTTTGGTCATGCTATGATAGACTGTATGAGGAAATTTACATAGGAGACTGGGATGGATAATGACAAAATACCAATATCTTAAGCTGAAGCATTTGATTATAGGGGTAGCACTAGCGGCATTTCTAATAACGCTTGTTAGTAGTTTATGGAGTGGCTATCGCGTGAATGTGAATACGATTAAAGCAAATTCGCTTGAAACGAATCGTGTCTATGCACAAAAACTCGCAGAGACAGCTAACGCATATTTAGATGGGTCATTTCAAATACTAGGTTATAGTGCCGAGACTATAGCCGATGATATGGACGATGAACAGATATTAATTAAAGAAACAGAACGTATTAAAATGCAAAATGATATGTTTAATTCGGTGCTTATTACGAATGCAGATGGACTTGTGTTATCGGTATCGCCACCATCGATTGAAGTTCAAGGCGAGGTGTTAACGTCTCCTGGAGCAACTGAGGCATTAGAACAAAAAGTGCCACTAGTATCAAAACCGTATGAAGGTATTACAGGTCGACTACTTATTTTTATCTCACATCCAATTTTCAATGATGCGGGACAGTATGTAGGTTTAATTGGCGGCACCATTTACTTAAAGGAAGAAAATGTGTTTTATAAGTTATTAGGTAAGCATTATTACGATGATGGGTCATATGTGTTTGTCGTTGATGAGGACGGGCGCATTATATACCATGAAGACCCAACACGTATTAATGACGAAGCGATTGAAAATAAGGTCGTGCAGGATGTGGTTGCTGGTAATAGTGGTGCACAGCAGATTGTGAACACAAAGGGTGTGGAGATGCTCGCTGGGTATAGTGCGATTCCATTATCAAAATGGGGCGTGGTATCTCAAAGACCACTTGAAGTAGCGTTGAGTCCATCGATGGATCATGTGAAAAATATGACATTTGTCGCGATGCCATTGCTTGTGTTTTGTTTAGTGTTGGTACTGTGGGCAGCGACAAGAATTGCTCGTCCATTGCAACAACTAGCTACTTTCACGGAAGAAAGCTTAGATACAAAAAATGTGAGCAGTTTAGAATCGGTATCAGGGTGGTACTATGAGGCATCTAGTCTGAAAGGTGCGCTCGTACGTAGCTTGTCTTTTTTACAGGGACAAGTATCGTTCTTTAAAGATCAGTCTATAACGGATCCATTAACAGGTGTAACAAATCGTCGGACGATGGATGCATTGTTAGCAGAATGGACAGATAAAGAGTTACCACACTCGATCATTTTACTAGATTTAGATCATTTTAAGAGCATTAATGATACTTATGGGCACGCTGTTGGTGACAAAGTGTTGAAGTTTTTAGCAGAAAATATGCAAGCTGTCGCCCGTGATGTAGACATATGCTGTCGTTATGGTGGAGAAGAATTTATCTTGCTACTACCAAATACAACAGTAACAGAAGCAGAGTATGTAGCAGAACAATTGCGAGAAAAATTAGCAACTACAGTGAGTCCATGTGGTCGAGCTGTGACATTATCTGCGGGGGTTGCAGAGTATCCGATAATGGCTGCTACAACAGAAGAGCTTTTTGAAGCGGCAGATGCAGCTTTATATCAAGCAAAACAAGCAGGACGAAATTGTGTCATAATTGCAGGACAAGAACAAACGCAACAAATATAATAGCATGTATTCATCGGTAAACTCTTCAATGTGATAGATGGTTAAATTGGGTTTATGATCTGTTGTTTAGGTTATGTGAATAATGGAGTGTCATGTTGGGCAAGCTATTCTTGAGTTATCCACTAAGTGAAAACAGTGAAATCTATATGATGCGTAAACTCGGGACACATCCCTCAGCCGATTTGAAAAGATATAAGGTTACCCCCCTTTCCCTTATGACAATTCAAGTACGATGAAGATGTATGCCTATATATTGTAAAAGCCAAGAGAGCACCGATGCTCCTTGGCTTTAAATTTGTGGTTTGAATTTAGATGGTTTTGGGAATAAGATGTGTGATTGTTCGCTGAACAGTTTGGTACGCCGTTGTAGGCAATGTCCAAACTGTTTTTTTTATTGCCAATACATAGCATTATTTTAGGGTTATCTATGAAGGTAGCCTACTAACCTGTCGATATAAAAGGTATGATGAATATAGAAAAAGGTTCATTACCAAAATATGTACTTGATTTAGAGTAAACTTTACTATAGGTAAGCGCCTGTAGTGGAATGTACTGTCAAGTACAGATTTTAGTGTAGAACTTAGAAAAATATTGCTTATCTTTTTTCAGGAGATTTCAAAATGCCCGCTGAATGAAGATAAAATCTGGTATCAATCAGATAGGAAAGGAAGAGTGAGATGGATAAAACTAAAATCCAAAAGGTAAACAAGGCACTAATTGCTACTGTGTTTGCAACTAGTGGGATTGCTGTTGTTGTACCGCCACCACAAAAAGCTGCAGCAGCCACTTCACCATTCATAGATATCGATCAATATAATAGTCACTATGACAACATTCTGAAATTATACAAACAAGGTGCAATTGGCGGTTTTCCTGATAAAACTTTTCGCCCAATTCAAAATGTAACACGTGGGCAAGCAGCAAAAATGCTAGCGACAGTACTAGACCTTGATCTGAAAAATGTTGATAATCCATATTTCACAGATGTACCTAAGAGCAATGAATACTATAAATACATTGCAGCCTTAAAAAATGCCGGCATTATGTCAGGCTATTCCAATGGTACATTTATGCCAAACGAAATTATTACACGCGGGCAATTATCAAAAATGCTAGTGCTTGGCTTTAAATTTGAAGTAGCTTCTAGCTATGATCACAATTTCCAAGATGTGAATAGCCAAACGAGTAATGCGGCGTATATTCAAACATTAGTGAATTTGAAAATTACCGAAGGAACAACACCTGTCACATTTTCTCCGTATAATGCGGTAACACGTGGACAAATTGCATCTTTCATTGTACGTGCTCAAGATAAAAAAGAGAATGTAACGTCTTACAAAATTACAAGTATTGAAGACGATATTGTTTACATAAATGCTGTACCTTATACTGTGTCTTCAAACCTTGCAAATATTTTCAATGAGGATAACGAAGAAGTGCTTAAAGGGGCTGTCATAGAGGGGACATTCACGGGAGGCAATTTAAGCTATGTTTCAAAGCTGACATTGAATGCGAGTGGTACGTATACAAATTTCTTAGAGCTAAATGGTGCTAACAGTTCCTTTGGTGCTTCGATTGTGGTGAACGGTAATTACATTCGGTTTGCAGACGTAAATTTGACAGGCACCATGTTCATCAACGAAACGGTGCGTCCACCGCTACATATGAATGCATCAGCAGGCAACAGTCCACGCTCTTTAGGACGTGTGGCAAGCACGAATCTAGGATTTATCAACTGGTCAAACCCAGATCAGCCAGAAGATCAACCAGCGAAAGAAGACTCTTCAAATGGGTTGCAAAACTGGACGAATGAAAACAAGAATCCTGGTTCTAAAGAAGAACCAAAAAAAGATGACCCATTCGTGAACTGGTCGAAGGACCGAGTTGTAATGGAAAATGTGGAGAAGTATGTGGAGTTTTACAATAGCTCAACACCGCATCTAGTCGTGTCACAAAATGCGACAAGAATCGAAACAAATACGACATTACCTCGTGTGGACATCCGTGGCTACGTACGCGAATTTGAGATTATAGGTAATATCACGACATTAAATTTAAATACAGAAACAGACCTAACTATCTACGGGGAAAGTAATATTTTCCGCATTAACAAATATAGCTATACCGATTTACAGCTATACTTTGATGGTCGCGTGGGTACATTGTTCGTCGATAATTCGTACGGTTGGATTGATATAGGTGACTATACGTATATTGATAGAGTAATTTTACCGAAAGATGAAGGGCCAAATAATATCTTCGATGATTTCCTAGATGATAAAGATAATATTGGTGGAATTACCGATCCAGACGGCAAACCAGTCGATAAAGATGATATTGAAAACCAAAAACCAGCAGATAAAACGAAACCACTTGTTACTATTACAAATCTTGAGTTACTAAGTGGCAGTGATATTAGTTTCGATTTCACGTCTACTGAAGTCGGTACGTACTACTACATTATTCGTGAAAAAGATGAAGATCCACCGACTAAATCGGAGATGGTGAATCGTGTATCTTCCGACAATGTTGCAAGTGGAACAGGTTCAGCAGCAGTAGGGAAAAATACTGTCAAGGTTTCAAACTTAGGCGAGAAAACAGAATATGTTCTTTATGTAATGGTCGTAGATGGTGCGAAAAACGTATCTGATCTTGCAACTAAATCGTTCCAAATGAAAGATGGTTCACCACCATCAGTGAAATCATTAACGGTTCTACCTTTACATGGTGGTAAGCGTGCAGAAATGAAATTCGTGGCGAGTGAGCCAGGCGAGTATTACTATTATGTACGCCCAAAAACATCGGCTCCGGAGCCAACAACGAAAGACATTATCGCGAACCCTACAGGTAAAGGGGAGGCGAAATCAGGTGAATTAGCGATTACGGAAATTTTAAAAGATTTAACGCCTGAAACAACGTACCAAGTTTATGTTGTAATGAAGGATAAATCGGGCAACTTATCAATCGATCCACCTATTTCAAAAGAGTTTACAACAACCGCACCAGATAATGAGCATCCGTATGTGGAAAATCCAAAACTGGAGCGAGCAGGTAAGGAAAATCAGTTCTATGTATATTTCAGTGAAGCATTAGATCCTGAAACGGCAAGAAATGTGCAAAACTACGACTTATCGGGAACAGTTATTGTCAATACAACTGGTCAACCACGTATTAAGCCATCTTCAGTTGAATATAAAGAGGGCGATAAAAAAGTATTACTAACGATTCCTTCTGAAACAGGTTTCGTTTTAGGCGATACATTACGAGTAACGGTATTACCAGGCGTCAAGGATTTAGCAGACAATGAATTTGAAAATGCCACTACAGTTAAAGAGAATGAGTCTGTTCGTAACTACGCTGAATACTTACATGACAAGCAGGATTTACCGGTTATGTCGATTGAAAATGTTGTTAGTAAGCCAGACCAATCAGATGGATTTAATCGAGTGGAAGTTGAATTTAAACCAAATAAGGCGGGGACTTACTATTATATGGTACTACCTGACACAGTTATGGACGGGGGCATCTCAAAATCCTTTAAGAAATATTTAGAGGAAAAGGGGATTACACAGCGCGATTTCGTCAATGAATTCGAATCGGATACGAGCCTACACTCTGGCTATTTCCAAATCAGCGGTAAGGATATCTATGTTGTAAAAGGTAATGGACCGGCAACATTAGAAGAAAAGACACAAAAGTTCCCGATTTCTATTCCAAAGGATAAACTAAATCCATTTGTGAGTTATTCAGTATATATGGTATTAAAAGACCGTGGTGGGGAACTTTCTATCATTAACTCAAAATCTATAATTGGGGATTCAAAAGCGCCGCTTATTAAGAATTTAGAAATTAAGCCTAAATTAAATGATGATACGAAGGCTGAAGTGAAATTCAGTACAGACGAAGCAACGTTGCTTCACTACTGGGCAGTACCGAAGAAAAATGCAGACGGTACACCAAACCCAGATGCCAATTTACCACTTACGACAGAAGCGGATCGCAAGGCATTAGAGGCGACGTTAAAGAGCAAGCCGTACTTTGAAACGACTGGCTCAGGTGAAAGTGGAATAAAAGAAATTACGGGCTTAACAGCCCATACTGATTATGTTGTTTATTTTGGTGCGGAAGATACGTATGGTAATATGACTATCTATAGTGCCAATGCTGCTGGAAATGACCATGATACATCGGCGACTGGATGGATGAAGAAGAATCTATATTCAGATGGTACACCACCGCGTATTGAAATGACGGTTGATGGTAAAAAGAAACATAATATCGTGTATCGTAATCCAGATAATACGTTTGCGATTACTTTTAGTGAAGCGATTATGCGTGATGTTGATGGCAATTCTACGCTTAGCGATTTAAGTCTGCTAACAATTACAGATGAAAGTGGTGCAGACATTTCATCACAATATCAATTTGTATCCTACACAAAGGGTGCAAAAACTACGGATGAAAGTAAATTAATAATCAAGCCGGTTGGTTCGGGAACAGCAAATAAAACATTTACTGTGAAGATGAAAGATACAGCAGTAGACTATAACATCACAGGCTATACAGGTAATAAGTTTGACGTTGCCGACTTTGGTAAGTATGTACATCAAAATTCGGGTGTGGCATTCAAATCAGCTACATTAATGGGTAATATGTCTGTTGGCGCAGTACCATCATACCGAGAGCTTGAATTTATGTATCAAATTGCAAATGCCAAAGATGATTTAGAATTCTATTATGCAGTTCGTGTTGATATTGTTACTGGTGATTTAACAGCAGAGGAAATTATCTTCGCAGGTAAACATGCTTCACAAATCGCTGCTGGACAAGCAGTACCTGGTATCGCAAATGGGATTACAGTTGCTGGTATAGGAAAACCTGAAAATTCATCTGATAACTCACAGAGATCTATATTAACAACAAATTCAACTAACCCGAATAAAGTATTCATGGAAGGCGACCGTATTTACTTTGCAACAGTTGATAAATACGGAAATATTTCTCAAGGTGTGTTGGATTCCAATTCAACACAGAAATACATTAAAATTGTTCGTCGTCCATAAGGATGCTTTATACCAAAATATTTTAGCAAGTTAAATAGAAGATTTAAAATGTTGCAGTACAACGATCAATTATAATAAAGTATTATTTAACCTGATTTCTTCCAATCATTAAGTAAGCAAAGCTTCGAAAAACACCAATTTCTCTTATATGAGATGCTGGTGTTTTTTGTCTTTATTTTAGTATTTGCAATATCCCTTAATTCATTTGAATAACCTGCATCATCATTAATAGAGTCGATTGAAGGAGCACTAATTGTTTATGGAGGTTCATTGTTTCTTTTGCTATATCGGTATCAGTTAGATTATCCATAACCTAAGTTAGATCTCTCATTCCGCACTTCTCAGAAGCGAAAAAGTAGGATTTCTTCATTCGTTTGTAGAATTGAATCGTAACTTGTAAAAAGGGGCTATGGATTCTGTTACAAGGCAAATTATTGCGATATACAATGCCATGTATTAAATATCATAAGTGAGATTATGAAAGAACTGAAATTATCACAACTTATCGACAAATCGGTACCTGTCTCTGAGCAGTGTAAAACACTGCCAAGTGATATCGTGCTATTAAGTGGTCCTCGACATTTTAAGTGACTGGCCAAGGCGGCCAATCAGTTGTACACGACAGTCTATACGATACGACAAACATTGTAAAGGTATGGATTAATATCTATTAGCATTTCAAGTCCTTTGTTTATTTCGGACTATAAGTTAACAATCGACCATGTTCGTTTTAATGTGGAGGATTGGTTGGAACAATTGAAAGCGTTACAACCGCTCCAGCGCAACAGGTTAGAGGCGCATGAACATGTTTTACATGCGTATAAGGGTAGCTATCTTGGAGAGCAGGCTTATATATGGGGGGGAAGTGAAAGAGAATGACTAAAACGGTTATGGTTGCAACATAGGCAATAACTGAGCGAGTTTTACATAAATGAACAAAACTACGATGCTGCTGTAGGGGGAGAGGAAAAGCGCCAGGCTATTTACCTAGAGGAAGAAAGAAGTTATTTTATGTTAATGAAGCTTTATTATATCTTTAATAATCTGAAAGATGTTGAGAGACAGTATTTGCTGTTACAGAAAATGCTTCAGGAGCAATTTGAGGTGGGACCAAGTGTGGAAATAGAGGATTGGTATTAAGAATGGCCATGTCCCAAGATGAGTTTTTGTGCTGAGATATGCATTTATGTGAGATTGGAAAAGGACCCTGCATATGCAGGGTCCTTTTGATTAATTTAAGCCTGGGCGTTTGGCTTCGTTGTAAGTGTTAATGGCATTGGTTAAGTAAGTGATTGCGTTTGTCACATCATGCTGTGTAGTAGAATGATCATATGCTATAGTTCGAGCATATGAAACAGCGTTATCAAAAATGGTTCTTACATCTTGCGTTGTCCAATTTGTCCAATATGATAAACCATATCCATTATTCCAAGAAACTTCAGCATACTGGATATTATCGATGAGCGACGTAAGCGTTGATCTATCACCATAGTATCCATTTCCAGAGTTACCATATTTATAATTGTTCTTATAAGTCGTGATAGCATTATTTAAATTGTTGATGGCATTTGTAATCTCATACTGTGAAGCGTTGTAATTATTCACGACATTTCGAGCGGTTGAAACAGCGTTCACTAGCGCATCTTTTTCTGCTTGAGTTGTCCAAGCTGTATTAGGATATTGATTACTGCCATTCCAATAATAATAAACATCTACATACTGAACGGAATTGATAAGATTAGTCAGTGTATTTTTATCGCCAGCGTAAGACTTTTGAGCGTTTTTGTAGATAGCAATGGCGTTATTTAATTGCGTGATAGCGTTTGTTACTTGCTCTTTTGTTGCTCTTGTATCATTGGCTACCGCTTGAGCACTCGCAACGGCAGTGTCGAATATTGTTCTATCAGCTTGTGTCGTCCATTTTTCAGTAGTGTAAGTATTGTATCCATTGTAATATCCATTATTGTATCCATTATTGTATCCATTGTAATATCCATTATTGTATCCGTTGTAATATTCATTATTGTTTACAGGAACGTACTGAATAGAGGCAATTAATGCAGTTAATGCAGTCTTATCCACAACAGCATAAGTAACTTTTGCATTATTATCGTCTACTTGCACCTTGCTGAAATGATGGGAAGAATCTAAAGCGACATTATTGCCACCTTTGACTGTAGCTTGCTCAATTTTACCGTTTCCTTGAAGACTAAAATCATTTTTAACATCAATAACAAGTTTCCCAACATCTGCATCAACTTCTAGTAAAGGAACATCATCAGTTACCTGAATATTAGAAATAAGTTTATCTGAATCTAGCATTATCTTATTGCGTTGTACGTTAATATCTGGCGTAAGCATATCTTTGAGTGTAACATTTAGCCAACTTATTTTCTTCAGTCGTAAAGGTTGGAATGTGATCGTATCACCAACTGTGACGCTTTCGATTGTGATCGCTTTCTTTACTCGAGCAGTCACAATTAGTTCTTTTGAAATCGTTAGATTCTGTACTTTATTATAATCGCCAGTAACTGTAAGATTGCCGGAAATCTTAGCATTACCACCATCGAATACCACTGGTTTTTTGCTAGTACCCATTTTACTTAATGTCAGCGCTATGATATCTGTAACTTTACCATTAACTACATTAACTGTAGCTTTCGCATTAGTAAGTGCCTGACGATTTGTAGTTTTAAAGATAGGCTTTAGAGATTCGCTAATTGTTAATTGCCCTTTTGAAGTTTGGATTGTATTACTTGAAAAACTTGTAATTGTTAGTGAAACTTCTCCAGAAGGGATTACTTCTTCAGATGACGCGACTTTTTCAGTTGTTTGTACCGTATTGTAATTTGAATGATTTACAGTTAAATCATTCAAAGCTGCACTTGCAGTTGTTCCTGGTAACACCATGGATGCTGTTATAGCTGTTGCCATTAACGTAGTTAGCGCTTTATTTTTCAATATGACCACTCCTAATTAATGTATTTAGTAACTAATATAACATATATTCCTATAATTTAGTAGTTTTTCAAAAGGCTCCACATCAGCAGAGCCCTTAAATTACTTACAACAAATCTGCAGATTGCAGGGCTTTGTATAAAATTTTCGCCAATTGTGAGCGAGTTAATTTGCCTAGTGGATCAAATGAGCCGTCAGCTTTTCCTGATACAATGTCAAGACTTTGCATAAGTGCAACTGCATTAATGGCACTGTCTGCGATTAGATGAGCATCCGTAAACTGTGGAGACTCCCATACATTCGTATCAACGTTAACGTAATCTAGCATCCGTTCTACCATCATCGCAGCTTGTTGGCGCGTTAGGGTGCTATTTGGATTGAAGGTCGTCGAATTAACGCCTTGGATGATACCAGCTTCATATAGTGCCTGAACTTCACTTTCATATGATTTTCCTCTAATATCGTTAAAGTTTGTGTCTGTTGACGGTTGAATATCTAAAGCGCGAGCCATCATCACGGCAAACTCTGCGCGTGTGATGTTTTGATTTGGATTAAATTTACCATTACCATCGTTTTGGATAATGTTACGAGCAGCAAGCTCCTCGATGTATTCCCTATGACTATCGTTTTGAATATCCGTAAATGTTGTATTTGAACGTGTAATTATAAATGTATCGGATCCATTCGTTTTAATCGTATATTGATCGCCGTCTACTGTGTATGTTGCTGGTACACGGTTGCCGAATTGGTCAACACGTAGAATAACTGAATTTTTCGGTACAGACTCTATGATGATGTCTACCTCTGTCGCAAAAGTTACAGGTTTTTTGTCCATTGTAGCTTTAAACGAAACTCGACTCGATGTTGCTTGGATTTCAATTGCTATTGTGCCTGTTTTATCGCCGACAACTGTCACTGTTGGTGGGATAATGGCTGTTACATTGGCTCTTGTTGTCAGTATAAAGCGCTCTGAGTTACCAACTTCATTAGATACAAAGATTTGTGCTGTGTAAGTGTCACCTTTTGATTTAGTCATCGCGGTTCTTTCTCCTGGGATAGCCGCAAAGTCTGGTAAAAGATTTGTTTCCTCAGTGTTTGTATCTTTGTCATCGGTATCTACGCCATCTGGAATGCCGCTTGTATTGTAACTTAACTTGCCTGTTTCAAAGTCTATAAGTGTTTGCAGATTTGTCACTAGCGGTCTTTGTAAAGCTGTTAAGTTGTTATAAACGCGGCGTGCACGATCTATTTCTTTACGAATGGAGTCACTTGATAGCGAGTTAATGGCGTTTACTACCTTACGTGCAGCAGTCTTGTCCTTTTCTACAAGTGCTTCGGCCTTCTCAAGAGCCTCCTCTAAATAAGCAGCTAAATAGACCCCGTGATTTTTTATGAGTGCATTGTAAGCGGCACGAGCATTTGCTACATCCGCATGGAATGTCAGCCTAGATGGATTTAGTGCCAAAATCATATTTGTTACGTTGCGTACTGCATCGATCCCCGATTGAGCAGCGTTTAAAAGCTTCACAGCATACTCAGGCACAAATGCTTTTTGTGCGGCGTTGAAGGCATTGTACTCACTTTGCAATGCTGCTAATGCCGCTTGATAGCCAGGACTTGTGTTACTAAGCGCATTAATTTTATCTTCTAATTTCTTCGCTTGCGCTGCGTATGTGTCATAGGTTACTAGGTGTTCCTTTAATACGTTGTAGTTATTGATAAGTGCTTGCTGCTCTTCTGGTAGTGCGGCATAGGCACTTTTTGCTGCCTCGACATCTGCTTTGAATGACGCGCTTGTGTTGTTGATGGCCGCGATTTGCGCAATTAACTTTTGTGCAATATCGCTCGTGCCTGCAAGGTCAGCCACTTTTTTCTCGGCTGCTAAAAGGTCATCATAATTTGTGACATACTCTTTTTGTTTGTCGGAGAGTTTATTGTATGCCTCCCGCGCTCTTTTTACATCAACAGCAAAGGTTTTCTTTGTTTCATCGAGCTTGTCAATCATGGCGATCACAGCTTCAGCCTGTTCTTTGCCGTTCGTCTTATCAACTAGTGACTCTAGCTTCGAATAATTTGTTACGAGCTTCTTCTGGAATTCTTCTAAGGTATCATACTTAGCCTTCACAGCTAAAATGGCTTCTTCTGTAGAATCTTTTGATAAAGTATCAATTTCCGCAATCACAGCTTTTGCTGCATCGATGTTGGCCTTTGCCGTGTCGAGCTTGTCCCTATTTGAAATAAGCGGTTTTTGATCTTCATCCAATTTCGTATAAAGGGCTTGGGCAGCATCATAATTTGCAATGTAATTTTTCACATCTTCTTCAGATATGGCTTCAATGGCATTGTACACTTTCGTGAGGTTTTCTGAAGCTTTTTCTAGATCTATCAGTTTTGTTTTGGCTTCGTGACTAACAAGTGCTTCTTGTGGGTCTGTTAACGCATCATATTCCTTTCTTGCCTCCTTTAGTTTAGCAAGGAAGTCTTGATCTGTTTGTTTTAATGCCAGAATGAGTGCAGTTACTTCATCCGCAGCTTTTTGGTTTGTTCGAGTTTCTTGTGCCACTAATTTTGCTAAGGCAGTAGGTTCCACGAATTTTTTACCGATGTCTGTTAATTTGTCATAGGCAGCACGAGCCGCTGTGATGTCTGCTGGTGTCGATGCAACACTTAGTGCGTTAAGCTGATCATTTGCTTTGTTCCCATCCGTAATGTTTCTCTGGGCAGTATTATATAGCTCCATGGTTTGAATTGAAATGTGCTTTTCAGCATGGTTTTCCATTAGTAAATCTTCAGGAATAAGGTCTGAACCAACAAGAGTTTTGCCTTTCAACGCATTAATTTTGTCAGTTACTGAATTCACAACGTTTGTATAATCCACTGTAAATGTATCTGCCGATGTTGTTGTTGATGGGGCAGATGTTGGAATCGTTGTAATAGCTGTAATGATTGATTTAATGTCTACAACAAGATCCTCTGCGATAGTTAAACGTGGTGTAACAGCGTCAAGTTTGTCCTGGTCTCCTTGTGGCAAAGATGGATATGCGGCAATAAAAGCCTCATAAGCTAATCTAGCGTCGTTTACGTCCGATACGAAATTGGTATTCTCCGCCTTTAATGCATTGATTTTATTAACAACTGCATCAACTGTATTTGTTTTCGCAAAATCAGCAGCCATAGCGGTGTGTAATGCATCCAGTGGATTTGGAATAAGATCCACAAACATTTTTCGTTTTGCAGGATTAAATGCTAAGTATCGCTTGTAAAGTGCTTCTAATTGCGCATCTGTTGGATCACCTGAGATTGCTGTTTCAATGTCTGTTTTAAGCGAATTAACTTCTTTTGTATAAGTTGTATATGTTGCTCTTGCTTTATCGAAAATGCTCTTATTCGTGATTAATGCTTTTTTGCTATCGGAAAGTGGCTTTATGAGCGCATCTAATTGAGTAAATGCAGCTTCAAAATTAGCTGCCTGATCGTTTAGTAAGCTAAGTTGATAAATAATGTTTGAGACTTCATTCTCCGCAGCGATCATTGCAGCAACTGCCGTATTCAATTTCGCTATATTATCAATTGGTACTTGTTGCGCAGGTGTAAGTCCATCAAATGCTTTTTTTGCTGCTTTAACATCAGCAAAATAGGTTGCTTTTGTTGAGTTTAAGTTCTTAATCATATCCCATACAGCTTCAGATTTTGCAGCAATTTCCTCTTGTTTTTTTAACTCGTTTACAAGAACACCATAGTTGTATACGATTGTTTGATCTTCTGTTGTTGTTAATGCTTGATAGGCAGCTAGTAAATTATTTGCTTTAGTGACGAAATCAACATCGGTTTCATCTAATTGTGCAATTCGTAAGGCAATATTACTAGGACCATCGGGAACTGCTTGGATTTCGTCAATTTTTTGTTTAAGGATATTGCGATTGCCTACAAATACCTGTTGTGAAACTGATAATTTATCAAAAGCTATTTTTGCCTTGACGATATCTTGCAGAAGCGGTGGTGTAGAAGTAGCGAATTTAGTGATTAATGCAACGACTTTAGAGCCGGCGCTACTATCATTAACAAGTGAGACTGTCACTGGCGTACCATCTGCCTTTTTGTATGTCAATGTTGTACCAGAAATATCTAAATCAGTAACATAGGTTTTAACAACAGGTGTAAGATCTGTGCCATCTGTTTTAACTTTATAAAGATAGCCTTTTCCATCAGTCAAGTTACTAAAATATAACCAGCCATTTTCTTTATCCAGTACTAAGTCCTTTGCTTTAATGTCGACAGACGCAGTATCGGCGGATGTGAAAATTACCTCTTTTAAACTTTCAGGAGTAGCGGCATGGCCCACATTTGGCAATGGCTTTAAGTCTAAGCTTGCTAGCTCTCCTGTGTTTTTCACATAGTAAAGCATATTTTCATCGGTAATCGGTTTGATGACATTTTGCAAATCTTTAAAGCTTGCATCGGCATTAGGAGCTATTGAAACACCATTAGGAAGCGTGAAATTTGAATGCGTGTTAAACCCAGTACTGTCTCGTAGGAAATATTGATAGCTAATCGCCTTATCATCAGTGTTGCTCGCATTGCGAATCGCTGGCTCATCCCAAGCTGTATCTAAGTGATAATACGCATTATTATATTTCACAACGTTCCAAGCGTGCGGTGTGCCAGCAGCTGTACCTGTTACATAGTGTGCCTCAATACGAGCTTCCTTTAATAAATAGTATGTTACGAGTGCATAAGCTTGGCTAACACCTTTTTTCTCTGTTAGTAGTGTATGTGCGGCATGTGGGCTACCTTTTGAATCCTTCGTAAATGTTGCATTTTTTACTACATAGTCATGAATCGCTTTGATTTTTTGGAGCTCTGACATTTCAGATGTGATATTACTATTTATAATGTTTGTTATTTCCTTTTTGACTTGTTCTTCCTGTGCTATTGTCGTGTTGTATTTTATGTCAAAGGCAATCGTTACATTATTGACATAGCCTGAATATGTGTAGTCACGAGAAATCGTAGCAGCTGTGTAAAATTGATTTCCTGGGACCTTATCGAAATCTGTATAAATTTCAGTTAGGGCTGCTTGTAATCCTGCTGTAGGACCTGTGTATTTCACAGTAAAGGTTGTTTCATAGTTTTTAAATTTAGCTGTTAAAATACTTTCCAGCTCATTCTTAGTTGAAGCTGTATCGGCACTAGTCGTAGTTGTAGAAAGTGAACGCAAGCTCGGTTGTGGCTGTCCGTCAAATATATGCTGTGGATTGACCCAAGAGCCTGACCTTGTTGGAGTTGTCTGTTGCGCTGCATCTACACTTGGCACTAACGTAACCATTGCAGGAAGGGCTGCTACCGAGAGTAGTGCTATTTTTCGTTTATGTTTCATATGGATATATCTCCTTCTCTAGTAAATAGGGTTATATATATCCTTATTTTATCATTTATAGTAATGTGATGGATTTTATATTGTCGAAATTTTCACTAATAAGTAGAAAGTAGTGGCTTAATGGCGTCTTTTTAAAATTTTTTGTACACAAATAGAAAAAAATCCCTATATATACAGGTGGCAGAAGTCTTATAAAGGGATCAGCCTTGAGTGGTGGCTAGTTTTAATTGTAGTGGGACGTCGGACTAATAAAGAAGTGGCTCAGTATGCACATTTGGAATTTAAGATGAAGGTAATCCATTCGCTTGGAAAGTTTCAACTTTTATGTATACTGTTTTGAAAAAAAAGATTTCAGACTTTTCAAAGATTTATTGACCTGTCGTACAAACAGTCCTACTATGAAGACATAATAATTCAAAGAAGGGGGCAGTTTTTATGATGTATCTCGGCATGATTTTCTTTCAAATTGTTGCCCCAATATTAGTCCTGCTTGTGTTAGGAGCTATTTTGCAAAGGAAGTTTCAATTTAATTTAAAGGCATTATCTCAGCTCATTACATATTGTTTTATGCCAGCGGCGGTGTTTGTGAATATATATGAAACGAATGTCGAGGTCTCGGTGTTAGGGCAAGTGGCGTTATTCATACTGCTTTTTATCGGCAGTCAAATGGTGTTGAGTCACTTCATAGCCAAAGTTCTTGGACTTGCGAAAACAGAAGCGGCGGTCTTTAAAAATAGCGTGGTGCTCATTAACTCCGGCAACTATGGTATTCCGGTTGCGCAAATGATTTTTGTGACGCAGCCGATTGGTGTCGCTATTCAAGTGATTCTTGTCATCTTCCAAAATATGACGACGTATACTTATGGGCTGTACAATCTTATTTCTTCTACTAAATCGGGATTAGCGATCGTGAAGGATTTCCTCAAAATGCCGATTATCCATGCACTTATGATTGGTGTGGTGATGAATTTCTTCAATATTGGTATTCCGCAGTTTATCCGTATTCCAATTGATCATGTGGCAGACAGCTTTATCGCGATAGCACTTATTACGCTCGGTACACAGCTATCACAACTCGAATTAAAATCGATGTTCAATAAAACGGTATTTGTCAGCTGCTTTACTAGATTGATAATTGGACCAGCTGTAGCGCTACTTATTATTTTTGCTTTAGGTTTAGACGGTGTTGTGGCACAGTCGCTCTTAATCGCAAGTGCATTTCCGACGTCTCGGAATAGCTCAAGTCTCGCTTTAGAATATGATGTGGAATCGGAAACAGCAGCGCAAACTGTATTGTTTTCTACGATTGTGAGCTGTCTAACAGTGACAGTTGTTATCTATGTAGCTGAAATATTATTTGCTTGAAAAATAGTTCTATAACTTCCATATCTTAGTGCATTCTGCTACACTATCATCAAACTGAATAGCCTTAACTAGGGGAGTCCGATGAGTCGGGCTGAGAGGGAAACACATAGAAGTTTCTTGACCCTTTGGACCTGATCTGGCTCATACCAGCGTGGGAAAGTTAATGATGACTACAACGTTTTTTTTGTGGTCAATACAACCTTTACATTCGTAGCCGGATCCAATATTTTTTTGGATTCGGCTTTTCTTTTGTAGTAGTGTAACTCGCTTTCGTGAGCTGGGTTCGGTCCTGAAAATTCATTTTAAAAGGGAGCGGGAAAAGTTCATGACAACAGTTAACGAGAAAAACATTACGATTATGTCAAGCTTTGATGGTAGTAAGAAAGTATATGTGGAAGGGTCAAGACCGGATATTTTAGTACTGATGCGTGAGATTGCGCTTAGTCCGACGACGGGTAGTTTTGGGGAAGAAGAAAACCCACCGGTGCGTGTTTACGATACGAGTGGTCCCTACACGGATCCGGCGTACAACATTGACATTACAAAGGGATTGCCAGCGTTACGTAGTGCTTGGATTAGAGAACGCGGTGATGTAGAAGAGTACGAAGGTCGTATGATTAGACCTGAAGATAACGGCTTCAGAAATATGGATGATCCACGGATGAAAAATAATGTTTTTCCAGTTCTTTATCGTAAGCCAATACGTGCGAAAAAAGGGCATAATGTGACACAGCTGCATTATGCAAGAAAGGGTATCATTACGTCGGAAATGGAGTTTGTAGCAATTCGTGAAAACATGGAGCCGGAATTTGTGCGTGCTGAAATTGCGGCAGGTCGTGCGATCATGCCATCTAACATTAATCATCCAGAAGCAGAGCCAATGATTATTGGGCGGAACTTTCATGTGAAAATTAATGCGAATATTGGAAATTCTGCAGTATCCTCATCCAT
This sequence comes from Lysinibacillus sp. NPDC097287, assembly GCF_044761695.1. Classification (NCBI taxonomy): domain Bacteria; kingdom Bacillati; phylum Bacillota; class Bacilli; order Caryophanales; family Bacillaceae; genus Lysinibacillus; species Lysinibacillus sp. NPDC097287. Next base: position 12,769 of record NZ_JBIWCX010000016.1, on the reverse strand, counting down.
TGCGGAGGAAGTCGAAAAGATGACGTGGGCGACACGTTGGGGTGCGGATAATATTATGGATTTATCCACGGGTAAGCATATTCATACGACACGTGAATGGATTATTCGTAATGCGGCTGTGCCAGTAGGGACGGTGCCGATTTATCAGGCACTTGAAAAGGTCAATGGTGTAGCAGAGGATTTAACGTGGGAAGTTTATCGCGATACGTTAATCGAACAAGCCGAGCAAGGTGTGGATTATTTCACGATTCATGCGGGAGTATTGTTGCGCTATGTACCGCTGACAGCAAGTCGTGTTACAGGCATTGTGTCACGTGGTGGTTCGATACTGGCGCAGTGGTGCTTGTTCCATCATCAAGAAAACTTCCTATATACACATTTTGAAGAAATTTGTGAAATTATGAAAGCGTACGATGTGGCCTTTTCACTAGGGGATGGCTTACGCCCGGGGTCGATAGCGGACGCCAATGATGAGGCGCAGTTTGCGGAGCTTGATACGTTAGGGGAGCTGACGCAAATTGCCTGGCAGCATGATGTGCAGGTGATGGTAGAAGGACCAGGGCATGTGCCGATGCATTTGATTAAGGAAAATATGGATAAGCAATTGGAAGTATGTAAGGAAGCTCCTTTCTATACATTAGGGCCTTTAACGACAGATATTGCACCAGGTTACGATCATATTACGTCTGCTATAGGTGCAGCAATGATTGGCTGGTTCGGTACAGCAATGCTTTGTTATGTGACACCGAAGGAACATCTAGGCTTACCGAATCGTGAGGACGTACGTGTGGGCGTGATTACGTACAAGATTGCAGCACATGCGGCGGATTTAGCGAAAGGTCATCCAGGCGCACAAGTACGTGATAATGCATTGTCAAAGGCAAGGTTTGAATTCCGTTGGCGTGATCAATTCAATTTGTCGCTAGATCCAGAGAGAGCAGTGGAATACCATGATGAAACATTGCCAGCTGAGGGTGCAAAAACTGCGCATTTTTGTTCTATGTGCGGGCCAAAGTTTTGCAGTATGAGAATTTCACAAGATATTCGTAATTATGCAAAAGATAAGGATTTGAATACAACGGAGGCTATTCATCAAGGGATGCAGGAGAAGGCGAAGGAATTTAAAGAGGCGGGTAGTCAGATTTATAAATAAAAAATGAGGCTTGTATCTATGGATAATTTTTCATCTTAGACACAAGCCTCGTATTTGTTAGATTTTAAACTTATTGACTTCTTGTTGTACTTTTAATGCGCCATCCGTTAGTAATTTTGCGACATTGCTAATTTCTTGAACTGTGGCAGATTGTTCTTCAGTGGCAGCTGCAATTCCTTCAGATTCAGAGGAAGCTTGAGTCGCAAGGTTGGCCATTTCATTGATGGAAGCGGCCACTTCTTCAGTCGAAGCAGAAATTTCCTCGGTCGAAGCGGATACCTCTTGAATTTGGCTAGTCATTTCTCGAATGGATTGCATGATATTATCAAATGAAACTTGCGCATCTTGAATGTAGTTTACGCCATCCTCCACATTATGTGCTGTTGTCAGTACGGCTTGTTCCACTTCTTTTGTGTCTTTTTGAATAAGAGAAGTTAGGGCAACAATTTGATGAGCTGATGCTTTAGATTCTTCTGCTAGTTTGCGTACCTCGTCAGCGACAACTGCAAAACCTTTACCGTGTTCACCAGCTCGTGCGGCTTCAATCGCTGCGTTTAGTGCCAGTAAATTCGTTTGCTCTGTGATATCTGTAATGACTTTCACAATACTTTCAATTTCAGCAGATTGTTTGCTTAGCTGTTGAATGCGGTCGCTTGTTTCAGATGAAGATTGCTGAATGATCGTCATTTGCTGCTCCGCTGTTTGTAATGTTTTCTCACCAACGGAAGCCACTGACTGAGTATCTGTCGCGATTGTGTGTAATTCTAGTGTAGCCTCTGCTATTTTCAGCACACCTTGTGCAGTTTCCTCCATAGCTGCAGAGCTTTCTTGTCCAGTGGCTGCGGAGTGGTTGGCACCTTCTGCTAAACTTTCAGTGCGTTTCGCTACCTCCATAGAAGTGATAGAGACTTCCTCCGTGCTAGCTGTTAGTTGTTGTGCCGCTGCGGATGTTTGTTCAGCGTTTACTGTGACGCTTTGAATGAGTGTATGTAAATTGAATTTCATGGTATTAAAGGCAGTCGCTAAATCCTTAATCTCGTCTTTCAATTTCACTTCGACATCTTCATGCGTTAAATCACCTTCAGCAATGCTTGTCGCAGCGGTTACTAAACGTGTTATAGGTCTAGTAATCGAACGAGTGATGAAAGCAGAAATAAGTATCGCGAAAATTATGGTAAAAATAGCAATGGCTATAATGAGTTTTGAACTGACTTCGGCTATTCTTTGTACTTCTGCATATACACGGTCAATCTCAGACAATTGGGACTCTGAAATGGTGTTTGTAGCGTCCTGAATGCTCTCATTTGCAAGGCGGGCTTTTGTTGATAGTAAGTCTATGGCCTTTTGCGTATCACCACTATCGAACGCAGCTAAAATTTCCTGACCAGTTTCTTCAAATTGCTGCTGATGTTCGAGCAAAAGCTGAAGCTGTTCTTTAATAGCGGGCTCAGTAACGAGTGTATCGAGATTTTCGGCTAATTTATGGATGATAGTTTGTTGCTCAAGTAATTTATCTAAAGTTACGTTTTCTGGTTCAAGTAAGTAGGAACGAATGTAAACACCTTGAAGTGCAGAAGCATTGGCAATTCGTTCGACGATAAAAGCTTTATTGATATGGTCGTCAACTAAAAATGTGTTTTCTTGGCTAATCTTATTAATTTGTGAATAAGAGATGATGGAACTAATCAGTAAGAATAAAATAATGACGCTAAATGCACTGACTAACCTTTTACGAATGGACATAATTCATACCTCCAGAGTCTTCAGATATTTAAGAGTGAATTGCTATGTATTGAAAGATACTTTACATGATAAAGAGAGCTTTATTTGACGTATAATAGCATATTTTGTAGAAAGAATACATAATCATTAGCAAATTCAGTATTTTCTATCTAAAAATAGATGTCTACATTGGATAAATTCTATTCCTCGAATTTCCCTTTTGATATACAACAACATGTAGCGGGGTAGAGACATCCGTAGGACCATAAAACCCATGTGAAACGTTAATTTCACATGGGTTAGACTGTAGACAAACACTGTGTTGTTGTAATACCGGCAAGCCTCGCCACTTCGCTTTTCATGGGCGAACGTCGAGCTTTCCCACATAAGTCTACGTGGCGGAGCTTGCCTTCCCTTGCATAAAAAATGAGCAACTTCATAGTCTTATGAGTATTTTATAATAGCCGTAAAAGAATATTATTTTTATTTCAGCTTGGTACATCGTACATTATATGAGAAATAGTAGATTTTTGCGGAAAGCGTCCACTCGGAGCAAAAATCAACTACTGACAATTTATACACCTTAGTAGATAAACTGACCCATGTGAAATGTTATTTTCACATGGGTCAGTTAATTGGATTTGGATATCAATAAAAGTTGTTTACTTAAACGTTTGTTGTTTGTTTTGTGTATGGGTTTGAAAGGTCCATGCCTTCTAAAGAAAGACCCATAGCTTTTGCTACACCTTCACCGTAAGCTGGATCAGCTAGGTAGCAGTGTAAGATGTGACGACGTTTAATGAACTCTTCAACCGGCGCCATATCAGCAGCAGTTGTTTCGAATAGACGTTGTTGTTGTTCCGCAGTCATTAAGCGGAATAGTTTACCTGGTTGTTCGAAGTAATTGTTGTCATCTTCACGGAAGTCGTGGATGCCAGCATTACCGTCGATTTGTAATTCAGGCTCTTTATAGTCAAGGTTATGTTCCCATTCACCGTAGCTGTTTGGCTCGTAGCTCATTGTTGAGCCTAAGTTGCCATCGAAACGCATTGCGCCATCGCGGTGGAATGTGCGGAATGGACATTTTGGTGCATTTACTGGCAGCATGTAGTGGTTAACGCCTAAACGGTAACGTTGTGCATCTGCATAAGCAAAGATACGTGCTTGTAACATTCTGTCTGGAGAGAAGCTAATACCAGGCACAATATTAGAAGGCGCGAATGCTGATTGTTCTACTTCAGCAAAATAGTTGTCTGGATTTTTGTTTAATTCGAATTCACCAACTGGGATAAGTGGGAAGTCGCCTTTGTACCAAACTTTTGTTAAGTCAAATGGGTTATATGGCAATTCACGAGCTTGCTCTTCAGTCATTACTTGAATAGACATTTTCCATTTAGGGAAGTTGCCAGCTTCGATGTTTTCGTAAAGGTCACGTTGTGATGACTCACGGTCGCCACCAACTACTTCAGCAGCCTCAGAGCCAGTATAGTTTTCAATCCCTTGTTGTGATTCAAAGTGGAATTTTACCCATACACGTTCGTTATCAGCATTGATGAAGCTGTATGTGTGAGAACCGAAACCGTGCATTTGACGGTAGTTTTTGGGAATGCCACGGTCAGACATAACGATTGTCACTTGGTGTAATGCTTCAGGAAGTGAAGTCCAGAAGTCCCAGTTTGAGTTAGGGTTATGCATATTCGTACGTGGATCGCGTTTTACCACGTGGTTTAAATCAATGAAGTGTAATGGATCACGGAAGAAGAATACAGGTGTGTTGTTACCAACTAAATCCCAGTTGCCTTCTTCAGTGTAGAATTTAAGTGCGAATCCGCGGATATCGCGCTCCGCATCTGCAGCTCCACGTTCACCAGCTACAGTTGAGAAACGTGCGAACATTTTTGTTTTTTTACCAACTTCAGAGAAGATTTTTGCTTTTGTATATTTAGTAATATCGTGCGTTACAGTGAAAGTACCGAATGCGCCTGAACCTTTTGCGTGCATACGACGCTCAGGAATTACTTCACGGTTGAAGTTAGCTAATTTTTCAAGCATCCATACGTCTTGAAGTAAAAGTGGGCCGCGTGGACCTGCAGACATTGAGTCATGGTTACTTACTACTGGTGCGCCACCTGCTGTTGTAAAGCGACGGCTACGATCATTTGTGTTTGTCATAATGGTTTTCCCCCTAAGAATTTTTCGAGTCAAACTCTTCGTTTCTAACTATAACAAATCTAAAATAGAATTGCTAGTACATTATAATTATTATCGTTAAAGAATTTATATCCATAAATAATCACTATTGGAATAAGCATAATCGAAGGTGGCTTTATTCATACTCCAAATGAATAAAACAATGAGTCTCAATAATGAAAAATGTATTTCTGTTCAGAAACACAGGTACAATAAGGTTTCTTTCGGAATTTTTTTGTCTGAAAATTTTTTGATTATTTTAATTATATCGAATTCAAGCATTAAGTCTTGTGTCAAAAAGAAGGGCATTTTCGTTTACACTATGCGCGTGTTGAAAATAAGGGGTGTTAATTGAAAATGGTGGGTGGATTCAGTTATCACATCCTAACTATATATATATTTATTCGAAATCTGTAAGTTGATAATCTCTAAATCATGTTCTTTAACTAATTTTTATCGTATTACTATATATGATTCTTCAAATTCCTCGAAACTCCTCTCGAAATTTATGAAAATCTAATGTCAAAAATGAGTTTTCGCATAGCCTTCCAAATTAATCATATTATTTTAGTACCAACAATTTTAAGGCTAAAAATAGAGTTATTGCGAATGACAGAAGAATAGGGTGATGGAGGATGACAAGAATCATTGAACTGGATGGCCATACATTAACTAGGCAACAGGTAATGCAAATTGTGAAGAGAGCTGCCTTAGTCGAGCTATCTCCTGAAAGTGAAGAGCGTGTAAAGCTAAGCAGAGCGCGAATTGAAAAGTGTCTAGCTGAAGGGCAAGTGATTTATGGTGTCAATACAGGTTTTGGCAAGTTAAGCCATATACGCATTGAAGAATCGGATAATGAGTTGCTTCAGTTAAATTTACTTCGTTCAGATGCAGCGGGAGTAGGTAATCCGTTTTCGACAGAAATTGTACGTGCGATGATGGTTTTACGTGCTAACGCATTAGCGCGGGGATTTTCGGGAATTCGTCAGGAAACATTGAAACTCTTACTCGATTGCATCAATAAAGGTGTGCATCCTCTAGTGCCGTCGCAGGGCTCAGTAGGGGCAAGTGGTGATTTAGCGCCGTTATCGCATTTGGCATTGGTGCTTGTAGGGGAAGGTAAGGCAGAGTTTGAAGGGGATATTGTGAGCGGGGCTGTGGCGTTAAAGCGAGCAGGACTAGTACCGGTAAGATTGCAGGCAAAAGAAGGTTTAGCGCTTGTGAATGGCACGCAAGCAATGACGGGTATAGGTGTTGTGACGTTGAATGAAGCAGAGCGTATCGGGTTAGCGGCAGATATGGCAGCGAGTCTTTCGATGGAAGCGCTAAAAGGCATCATATCCGCATTTGAACCGGCACTTTTAGCGGTTAGACCACATACGGAATTAGAGCTTGTCGGTGGGCGTATTCGTAAGTGGCTGGATGGAAGCAAACGTGTGACGAAGCAAGGGGAGGTACGTATGCAGGATGCCTATTCTCTACGTTGTATTCCACAAGTGCACGGAGCTTCCTGGCAGTCTTTTTTCTATGCAGAGGATCGTGTACAAGTTGAGATAAATGCTACAACAGACAACCCAATTGTGCTAGAAAGTGGCGAAGTATTATCTGGCGGGCATTTCCATGGTCAGCCGATTGCATTTGCGATGGACTTTTTAAAACTGGGGGTATGCGAATGGGCAAATATTTCAGAGCGCCGTACAGAGCGAATGGTTAACCCACAACTTAACGATGGTTTGCCACCATTTTTAGCTACGAATCCTGGGATTGAGTGTGGGCTAATGATTGCACAATATACAGCAGCTTCAATCGTGTCAGAAAATAAAGTATTAGCACACCCTGCAAGTGTAGACTCTATCCCCACTTCAGGTAATCAGGAAGACCATGTTAGCATGGGCACAATAGCTGCTCGTCAGGTACATCAAATTGTCCGCAATACAGCAAGGGTCATTGCGATTGAACTAATATGTGCGTCGCAAGCTATTTATTTGGAAAAGGCAGAAGAACAGCTGGCAACAACGACAAGTGCCTTTTTAAAAAAGGTGCGCCAATTTTGTCCACCACTGACGACGGATCAGCCAATTGGAGATGAAATTGAAGCGTTGGCAAATTATCTTTTAATATCCGATGAGCTAGTCGAATTAGCAGAGTAAAGGGGATGGCATATGGAGACAAAAAGAATAATTCGTGCACCAAGAGGTACATCGCTTTCTTGTAAGGGGTGGACACAGGAAGCGGCGATGCGTATGTTGATGAATAATTTAGATCCAGAAGTAGCGGAAAATCCAGATGAGTTAGTCGTTTATGGTGGGATTGGCAAAGCGGCTCGTAATTGGGAGAGTTACGAGCAGATTATTGCTTCATTGAAGGAATTAGAGGATACAGAGACTCTACTTATACAGTCAGGAAAGCCAGTAGCGATATTTCGTACACATGAAAATGCCCCTCGTATTTTGATTGCTAATTCCAATTTAGTACCCGCTTGGTCCAACTGGGAGCACTTTTATGAATTAGAGGATCGAGATTTAATGATGTACGGTCAGATGACGGCAGGCAGCTGGATTTACATTGGTGCACAGGGTATTTTACAAGGAACGTATTTAAGTTTTGTGGAAGCAGGGAAAAAAGTATTTGGCACAGCAGATTTGCGAGGGAAGTTCATTTTGACTGGTGGTATGGGTGGCATGAGTGGAGCGCAGCCATTAGCTGGGAAAATGACGGGGGCTGTTATATTGGTAGTTGAAGTAGATCGGGCACGCATCGAACGTAAAATCAAGGAAGGGTACTGTGACTACATCGTTGAAACGGTAGATGAAGCCATTCAGTTAGTAAATGAGCTGAGTGAGAAGAAGGAGCCATCATCTATTGGGCTCATTGGCAACTGTGCAGATGTACATCAGGAGCTATTTCAACGTGGCATTATTCCTGACTTTGTGACCGACCAAACATCGGCACACGATCCTATAAACGGTTATGTTCCGAACGGTATGACATTTGAAGAAGCGCTAGAATTGCGTAAAACAGATGTGGAAATATATGAGCAAAAAGCGAAAGAAACAATGGCGCAACATGTACGTCTTATGCTGGCATTCCAACAGGCGGGAGCGGAGGTGTTTGACTATGGTAATAACATTCGTGCATATGCCAAAGAAATGGGTGTGACCAATGCTTTTGACTTCCCGGGGTTTGTACCAGCGTATATTCGCCCATTATTTTGTGAAGGGAAGGGACCGTTTCGATGGGCTGCGCTTTCAGGTGATCCAAAAGACATTATGAAAATGGATGCACTTGCAAAAGAGATGTTTGCCCAGGATGCCAGCTTAGTAAACTGGATCGATATGGCGCAAAAGATGGTGAAGTGGCAAGGGTTGCCGGCGCGTATTTGTTGGCTTGGTTACGGTGATCGCCATCGTTTTGCTTTAAAGGTCAACGAGATGGTTGCGAGCGGTGAATTATCTGCACCGATTGTCTTTGGTCGAGATCATTTAGATTCGGGCTCCGTTGCCTCACCAAATCGTGAGACAGAAGATATGTTAGATGGGTCAGATGCTGTGTCAGACTGGCCAATTTTAAATGCCCTCATCAATACTGCAGGTGGTGCGAGTTGGGTAAGTGTGCACCACGGAGGTGGCGTGGGGATGGGGTTCTCGCAACATGCGGGTCAAGTATTAGTGGCAGATGGCACACAGCTTGCAGCAGATAAAATTAACCGTGTGTTAGTGGCAGATCCAGGAATAGGAATAGTACGACACGCAGATTCGGGCTATGAAATTGCTATTAAAACAGCCCGAGAAAAAGGTGTGCGCATGCCAATGCTAAAGGGTGATGTGAAGTGACGATTTTAATGAAAAACGCCAACGAAGTAATTACATTAAAAAGTGATTCAGAAGGTCCGCGCATTAAGGAGAATATGCAGGACATCAATGTATTGGCGAATACGAGTATTTTAATTGAGGGAAATCGTATTGCTGCTATCGGCCCTTTAGCTCAAGTTGAAGCGGAATTTCCGTATTTAATAGCAGAAGCAAAGGTTATTGATGCGGAGGGGAAAGTGGTAATGCCTGGTCTTGTCGATTGCCATACACATTTAGTGCATGGGGGTACACGTGAGCAGGAGTTTATGATGCGTTTAAATGGGGCAACCTATATGGAAATTATGAATGCGGGCGGCGGGATTCACGCAACGACTAAGCAAACAAGAGATGCTAGTTTCGAGGAGTTATACAGAAAAACATCCCGCCATTTAGATACGTTTTTGAAGTATGGTGTGACAACAGTTGAAGCAAAGTCAGGCTATGGCTTAGATTGGGAAACAGAAAAAAAGCAATTAGAAGTGGCAAGAAAGTTGCATGAAACACATGCTATAGACATTGTTAGTACATTTATGGGGGCACATGCAGTACCACGAGATTATAAGGGGCGTGAGGATGAATTTGTCGATGTTATTATCCGTGACATGTTACCGAAAGTAGCTGAACTGCATCTTGCTGAATTTAATGACGTGTTTTGTGAAAAGGGAGTATTTACGCCGGTACAATCTCGTCGCATTCTAGAGGCAGGGAAAGCGCTTGGGTTAATGCCTAAAATCCACGCTGATGAAATTGAGCCTTATAAAGGAGCGGAATTAGCTGCTGAAGTAGGTTCAATTTCAGCCGAGCATTTGCTAGTTGCTTCAGATGCAGGCATTCGGAAAATGGCGGCTGCACGTACAATAGCCGTATTACTTCCTGGAACTGCATTTTTCTTACGTGCTCCTTTTGCAAGAGGACGTTTGATGATTGATGAGGGGGTGCCCGTTGCGATTGCGACTGACTTTAACCCTGGTTCATCTCCTACAATGAGTTTGCCATTTATGATGAATTTAGCTTGTATGCATATGGGCATGACACTCGAAGAAGTATTAGTAGCAACCACCATTAATGCTGCTTATGCGATTAATCGAGGAGATCAGCTTGGTTCACTGGAAGTTGGTAAGCAAGCGGATGTACTTATGCTAGATGTCGAAAATTACAAACAGCTTCAGTATTTTTATGGCATGAATCATACAAATACGGTCATAAAAAATGGTCGAGTTGTAGTAAGAAATAGCTTTCTTATTTGATGAAACAATTAAAGATAAGAAGTTTTCGATTTATTGGCATCGTAATGATTATTCGTAATAACGAGCGGATTTGTTGAAATTCGACTACTAAAATGAAGTTGTGTCCTGAAGTGTGTAGTTGGAATTATTAATAGGGCACAAATAGGGTGAAATTTCATTATTTGTGTCCTTTTTCGTATAGAATGATACTGTTACTTCATGGAAAGGAAATTATGGATGTGCAACTAACTTTAACATTTCTTATTTTAGGGGCTACGATTTTTGCATTTATGACGAATCGTGTGCGATCAGATCTCGTAGCTATTATTTCACTACTTGCGTTTGTCATTACGGGTATTTTGACACCAGCAGAAGCGCTTGCTGGGTTTTCAAACTCTGTTGTCCTCATGATAGCAGGGCTTTTTGTAGTTGGTGCAGGCATTTTGCGCACAGGCCTTGCTGGGATGGCCGGTCAGCTATTGCTCAAATGGTCAGGCGATAGTGAGCTGAAATTATTTGTGCTACTTCTTGTTATTGTTGGCTCAGTTGGCGCTTTTATGAGTAATACGGGTACCGTGGCACTCATGATGCCGATTGTTGTCAGTATCGCAATTAGTATGAAGGAAAGTCCTTCAAAATTTTTACTACCGCTTTCTTATGTAGCGAGTTTATCAGGGTTGATGACCTTGATTGCGTCTCCGCCAAATCTGATTGTCAGTCAATTACTTGTGGATCGGGGCTATGACAAACTAAGCTTTTTTGAAATGACACCCATTGGTATTGTCGGCATGATTGTCGGGATTACGTATTTGGTACTTATTCGTAACGTACTGTTGCCAAATGATAAGAGCCGTACGCAAACGAATACAGGTTATAAATTATCACCGAAGAAAATTATTAAACAATATGATCTAGGTAATCGTTTATTTAAAGTCTATGTGCCGGAGAATTCAGAGATTATCGACACGCCTTTAGCAGAGCTGAAGCTACCAGCGAAATACTCACTCTTTATTATAAAAATTCACCGTAAGTCGCATGAGGGTATTAACTTATTGCCGATGACGTATCAGGAAATGGCTGGTCCGACAAGCGTTATTCATGTGTCCGATGAGATATATGTGCAGGGTGAAGAGTTGGATATTAAGCGTTTTGTAGCGGATTTCGGCCTACAGATGGAAGAACTAGTTGAAGGTGAAGAGGATGAGCTTGTATCGAAGAATCTAGGTATTGCAGAAGTATTATTGACGCCTAACTCAAGCTTCATCAACGAAACAGTTAAGTCACTTGGCTTCCGCGAAAAATACAATCTTAATATTCTCGGCATCAACCGCAGAGGTGGCTATAAGTTAGAAGACATGGCTGCGCATAAACTGAAATTTGGTGATGCCATTTTAGTGCAAGGTGCTTGGGATGAAATTGTGCTCCTCGCACGTGAGACGCAGGATGTTGTCGTTGTCGGTCAGCCTAAGGAGCATGCTAGCATTGCTGCAGCAACTGGCAAGGCGGGTATAGCAGGTGCGATTATGCTACTTATGATTGGATTAATGGCATTTGAAATTTTCCCAGCAGTTATTTCCGTCATGATTGGTGCAGTACTTATGATTTTGACTGGATGTCTGCGCAATATGGAAGATGCGTATAGCAATATGAATTTTGAAAGTATTGTTTTGGTAGCGGGGATGCTTCCAATGGCGACAGCACTTGAAAATACAGGTGGTATGGTAATTTTATCGAACGGTATTATTGAAGTCCTCGGAGGTTATGGACCTTACGGAGTTTTAATCGGAATTTATGTACTTACAGTTATTTTTGGTCAGTTTATTAGTAATACAGCAACGGCTGTTTTGTTTGCACCAATTGCTATGAATGCGGCAATTGCGATGGATGCTTCGCCGACAACATTTATGGTGGGTGTAGCAGTGGCAGCAAGTATGGCGTTTGCAACTCCAATTGCTTCCCCGACGAATTCACTTGTCATGACGGCAGGAGGCTATAAATTTATGGACTTCGTAAAGGTCGGTGTACCGTTGCAAATTGTGATGTTCATCGTAATGATGCTTGTTGTGCCATTTTTCTTCCCGTTTTAAAAAACTCGGCGCCTATGCCGAGTTTTTATTAAATATAGGAGATTGTAGAAAATATAAATTCTAAACGTTTATTCTTTAGAAAAAATTCTTTAAGAATTAATTGTTTTTTTTATTCATTTGTAAGTTAAATTAGATTTCCTAAAAGTAATAAGTATAGTGAAATGATTGTCAAAAAGAGTATAGAACAAGTAAATCTTAAAAAATTAGTAGGGGATATTATATAGGAAGTTTTTCTATAATATAAAAAAGGATAAAAAAGTTTCAAAAAAGCTATTGACCTTTCAAACTTAAGTGTGTAATATAATAGGAGTCGCCAAGAGGTGATGCACTAAACGAAACAAAATGAACCTTGAAAACTGAACAAGCAAAACGTAATCAATAACGTTTCTAGTAACTAACTTCGTTAGTGAATGAAACACAAGTAATAAATAGATATCAACTTTTATAGTTGATACGCTAGCAAAGCTAATGAGCTTTCAAACTACTTTTATGGAGAGTTTGATCCTGGCTCAGGACGAACGCTGGCGGCGTGCCTAATAC
>NZ_JBIWCX010000015.1:3277-96189 GCF_044761695.1 Lysinibacillus sp. NPDC097287 | reverse complement strand
TAGAAAAACACCTCCACATTGATTATTTCAGGTTTAAATACCCGTTATTCAATGAAAGGTGTTTTTATTTGTCTCATGTTATTTGGTCAGTGCGATAAGTGGAATATTTTATTGAAATAATATTTAGCTATGATTTTTCTATCATTGTTGCCCGAAAAATCTACCTAAACAATATGATTAAAATTCTATTTATATATATGGCATTTTAAATTTAGAAACATACAAAAAATTCATGGTGTACTAACCGCTCTACCACCATGCCAAATGAGCCTGCAAAAGCGTCCAGACTCATTTGACATACTACGTGCTTTTAGTTAAGTGTGATTAGCATTTATGCGCGACCACTATTTACTCTAAATTTTTTTCACCTTCTATATAATAGATATTTTTATTAACTTCACTCTATCTAATATACTTCAAGTAACTCTGTAGCTTTTTTAAAAATAATCCCTGTTTGAATTGCCGAGAAGTGCTTTTCTCCACAACGGATTTTAGCTAACTCTGTTGGACGTAAATCTTCTGATGCTATACTGCCCTTTGTTTCAACGATGAAGTACAAATGATCTTTACCGTCTTTTTCAAGCGCTAATGCCCAGTCTGGATTGTACATACCAAGTGGGGTTTTAATTTTAAACTCAGTAGGGAGCTTAATATAAAACTTCACATTTGTATCCTGCTCACACGCTTCCGCAAACTCTCTTTCAACTGAAGAATCAACAATAATATGGTCGTATGGCGAGCGGTTGTTGCTTACTGGTACGATGTTGTCGCTGTATGTTTCAATCTCTTCTTTAATAATTAGCGATTGGTCATATACCTCGTTGCCTGCTAATTTTTCGTATTTGATGCCATCGACCATAGCCATACGTTTTGCCGCATTAATAATACGAGCAGCTTCCATCATATACGTTTGTGGATTACGTTTGAAATCAGATAACGTGCCACTATCCTTTAAAATTCGAATTAAAGTTTTACGCTTTAATTTCGTCTCGTTTTGCAAGTACGTCAAAATATCTGGCGCCTTTTCATAATCGCGTTCCGTCGTTGCAAATACCGTTGATTCTTCCTTAACAGTCGAAATACCTGCCTCAGTTGTTTCAATTTTATGGCGCTCATATTCTAGCTTATTAATACGAACGATTAGCTCATCATTTAATTTATCCCCAGCTTGTTTAATAAATTTGTCCGTATCCAATTGAATCGTATAATTCGTTTTATATTTAATACGCTCCCACAACTCTAAAAACGGCCCTGAAAGTGCTTCTTTGTTTAGCTTTACACTTTCCTTTTTGTCATTATCTTTAATCTCGATTTTTTCAACATTAAATTTCAACTCAATCGCTTCGATGATTCTTTCTTTCATGTCCGGTGCAAGCTCTTTAAACTCTTCTGGAATATCAAACGTTTTTTCTTTTATCGCTTTAGCAAGTGCTACCGTCCCCTTATGTTTATCATCAATGTATTTTTGCTCTTTTAAATAATCAACAAGTTGCTCAGATTTTTCGTGACCAAGCGGTGTTTTGATACCAGTATGTTCATCCACTTTAATAACTAATGAACTAAAAATATCTTGCTTAAAGATGCCAAACTCCATACCTTCCTCTTCGTACTCTGTTTGCAAATCTTTAGCAAATTCATCATAGCTTTCATTTGCCATAACAGTTAAAGTATTCACTTCAAAGCCAGGTACACGTTCACCGTCTTGGTTAACTGCAATACGTAAACCGCGTCCAATCTTTTGACGCTTTGTAATTGTATCCGTAGACTCAATTAGCGTACAAATTTGGAATACATTTGGATTGTCCCATCCTTCTTTTAAAGCTGAATGTGAGAAAATGAAGCGGTACTTATGTGCAGCTTTTGTTTTCCCTTTTTCCTCGTCATACATCGTCAATAAGTCTTCCTTATTTTTCATGATGATGTTGTATGTTGTTTCGTCTTCTTTAGAAGAACCAGAAGTATTTTTCACTTTCTTTTTACCGTCAATCGAGAAATAGCCGTTATGAGTTTCTTCTACTGGCACATCATAATCACGAAGCTTTTTATATTTTGAAGATTTTAAAGCGTCCTTATATTCCTCTTCGAAAATTTGACCATAAATACCTAATATTTCATTTCCTTCTTCATCATATTGACGGTAGTTCGCTACGTTATCGATGAAGAACAGACTTAATACTTTAATTCCTAAAGCATTCAGTTTTAGCTCTTTATTTAAATGTTCCTCAATCGTTTTACGGATTTGGCCACGCTTAATTTCTAAATCCTCGTTTTGTGATTGGCTCAGGCGAATCATTGATGGCTCCCCTGAAAACTCAATATATTCATTGCTAGGCACTGCTGAAATATCTTTTACAAACCCTACCGATTCATAAGCTGCAATTCGCTTCGATTTAATATACAAATCATCGCCTTGCTTAAGCTTAATGTCTTTCTTTTCAATATCAGTTTTGTTTTTCACAAGCATTTCAACCGTTGCTGTAATCGTCTTGGCCGTAGCTTTAATACTCAGTAATTTCAAATAAGCTTCATTACCATCAATCGAACGTTTAATACCAGCTACCTCAATTTGTTTAACAAGTTTTTGCTGATATGCTTCCACTGGACCTAGCTTATAAATTAATGGATAGCTTTTATTTTTATGTGTTGCAGAGAAGCGGAAAGCAACTGAAGGGTTAAGCGCCGCTATAGCTGCCTGTGCATTTTCCGTATTATCCACACTTTGTGGCTCATCAATAATAACAATTGGATTTGTTTCAGCAATTAACTCGATTGGCGCAATACCGTACAACGCATCCATGTCATTACGATAAATAATGTTCATATTGTCATTGTTTTTTGCACTTTTTGAAAAGGCTTGAATGTTAATGACCATAATTTCCACGTTATCACTTGTCGCAAAGGCCTGAACATCATTTAGTTGTGAACTATCATACATAAATGAACGATAAACTTGGCCTTGCATTTGCGTTTTGAAATATTGGCGTGTCATTTCAAGCGTTTTCATTACCCCTTCTTTAATTGCAACAGAAGGGACAACGATAATAAATTTTGTGAAGCCATACTTACGATTCACTTCTAAAATCGACTTTAAATAAACGAACGTTTTACCAGTACCTGTTTCCATTTCAATATTAAATTGAGGGAATGCACCAGGGATATTCTTAGCAATCGGAATACCTCGATTAATTTGGATTTGCTGCACGTTTTGAAGAAGCTTACTAATGGAAATATCGATTTTATTGCCGACACCTTTTTCACCAAAAAGCTTTCCCTGTGCATCTTGATCCATAATGGTAAACTCTGATTTACGAATTTGCTGCCCTTCAAATACACCTAATATGGCATTTATCGCATCCGTTTGATACGTTAAATCATCAAATTGAATTTTCATGTTGCATCACCTCTAAAGTGTCAACAAGTTATCGTCTGGATAACCTGCATCTTTTAAGATTTCTATATAATTCAATTTATCCGAGTCATTATCAAAGCCTGCGTCACTGAAAATAACGCTACTCGTATCCGTCCCATGCTCATCACGACGTGCAATGATTGCTTTGGCAATATCCGCAGTAATTTTTTGCGATAAACAAACAAATAAGCTACCGAACGCAATATCATAAACCGTTTGACCATTCACTTCAAACGTCTCAATCGGATATGTTAGCTCAAGGCCTTGCTTTAGCATAATTTCATATACAATATCTTCTTCAGAACGACCATCAATAAATGGTGTTTCGTATAAATCAAGCTCGGCCTCTAAATTAACGAAATCAACATTCCATTCGCGAATATTAGATGTATCTAGTTTTAATACCTTAAAGCCAATATCCAATGAATTTGGATCCACAATATTTTCATCCAGCATACCTGCCTGTTGTTGCTGCTCTATTAAATCAGCTTTAATTTTCTCTCCAGCGCGGCGAATACGTTCTTCTCCGATGTCACAAATAGTATGAAAATCCTCATTATGAATATGTGATTTTCCATCTATTACTTCAGGTAATTGAACCAAAATAAATTTCCTCTTTATTCCATCTTCGGAGTTTAATTTCATTAATGCATGAGCTGTAGTTGCTGAACCCGAAAAGAAATCTAAAATAATATCTTCACTTCTTAATCCTAGTCTCATACATCGTTCTATAGTACCGATTGGCTTAGGTTTTTGGAAAAAGTTTTTATCAAAATCTAAATTTATAAATTGCTCTGTCCCTCTTTCACTATTTACATCTTTATAATTCCAAATTGTTGTTGACTTAACTAAATCTCTTTCATCTAAATAATCTTTTTCCATAATACCCCAAATTTGTTTGTTGGGCATATATTTCGGTACAAGTTTATTAATTTTTTCTATTGCAGTATTTAGTCCCCATCTCCAATTTCCTTCTCTACCATCCGCTCTTACGGGTTTTATTTTAATAAATCCTTCTGGTGTATCCTCTTCACGTGAAGGATAAATTTCTTTTGTTTCTTGATTATAATAAAAGTAATAAAATAAATTAGGTCTATCTTCTCTTAAATCATTTTCACCAGTTTTTCTCAAATCAATTTCTCTATATTTTCTATTTGTATTCACTTCCACTTTGTTATATCTAGTTGTAATAACTTCAGTAGGTTCAAAACCATATAATTCAACCTTTTCTTTGTTTTTACAATAAATCATTATATATTCATGAGCGGTAGCAATATATTTATCGTCTGAGCGCCCCTTAGGATTATTTAAATTACAAATTGTTGTAATAAAATTATTTTCACCAAATATCTCATTACAAATGAACTTCAATCTCTCTTGTTCATTCTCATCAATACTAATAAAAATCATTCCCTTGTCACTAAGTAAATTACGAGCTAACTTTAATCGCGGATACATCATATTCAACCAATCCGTATGGAAGCGACCATTACTTTCCGTATTCGTGGAAAGCACATTCCCCTTATCATCTACTTGTCCCGTTTGCTCTAAATAATTTTGTACACCATCTTTAAAATTATCCTTATAAACAAAATCCTTCCCCGTATTATAAGGAGGATCTATATAAATCATTTTAATCTTGCCGTTATACGACTTTTGTAATAGCTTCAATACTTCTAAATTATCCCCCTCAATATATAAATTTTCTGTAGTATCGAAGTTCTTACTTTTTTCTGGTACTGGTCGCAATGTGCCTTTAGAAGGTTTTTGCGCCCCTTCAATCATTTTTTTCTTGCCATTCCAAGTGAATTGATAGCGTTCTTTTTCTGTTTCTACAACTTCACCTAATACTGTTTTTAACATATCAAAATCAATTTTTTCGCCATCTGTTAAGATTTCTGGGAATATCTCTTTTAAATGTGCAATATTTTGTGCCGTTATATTTAACGATTCTCCGTTCATTTTATTTACCATTGTCTTGCTCCTTTTCTATTATTGCTTGTTTTGCAAGCTTTACTTTATTCGCTGCTTGCTGTAATTTAATTCGCTTGTTCAGTTGTGTTTCTTTTTTAGCTTGTCCAATGTAATTGTCAATTTGTGCATCCATGACAACGAGTTTCTCCAACAAATTAATCGCCAAAGATACAGGTGTGTAAATATTATAACGAGCTTGTAATTCAATCTGAAGCAATTGCTCAAGCCACGATTCATACAATGTTTTTAAGTTCGCTTTATGAAGATTTTCGAAACTCAGCTGTTCTTCTACTTTTTGCAGTGTGACAACTTCTCGCACCTCGTAGAGCGCTTTGCTAGCTAAAAATCCGTCCTTTTTCTTTTCATGTGTCGCAAATATCCATTTTGTACGCATCCCATCGTAAAATAATATAACAAGCGGATTCGGCATAATGCTCATAAACACTTTATAAATTTGCGCTGACTTTTTTAAATCCTTTACGTTTACGGCTAAAAAAACGATTGAATCATAACGCTCTGTTTCGCTTTCAAATACATCTATGTTCGTGTTACTAGTTTGGATGGTCGCTAAAATACGAATACCTCTTGAAACAATATGTTCAGAAATAATTTTTTTCTGAGCAGACGTTAGCTTGTTTTCCATTTGATTATACGGCAATGTCTTCATGATTTGTGTTGCTTTCGGAAAACTGATTGCTTTTAATAACTGGCCTTCATTCATTGCGTTTCATCCTTTACAACTAAAAATGAAATTAATTCGATTTCATCGTCACCTAAGTCTAACTGAGCTTGTAATGTATTTGCACCGAAGCTAAACAAACTTTCAAATCCAACCTCTTCTTGCTTGTCTTTAATAATAT
Source organism: Lysinibacillus sp. NPDC097287 (assembly GCF_044761695.1). Classification (NCBI taxonomy): domain Bacteria; kingdom Bacillati; phylum Bacillota; class Bacilli; order Caryophanales; family Bacillaceae; genus Lysinibacillus; species Lysinibacillus sp. NPDC097287. The sequence continues at coordinate 89,946 of NZ_JBIWCX010000015.1, read as the reverse complement.
TTATTGCTTGCTTCAATAAATCCTGATAATGCTCCATATCCGTCGCATCACTTGTTTGTTCATTGAACCATTGAACTGCATCAATTTCCGGTTCTTTTTTCCCAAGTGCTAGTTTACGATAAACATCTAAGACCTTCTTCGCATGTGTATAATGAATAAATGCTTCCCCTGCATCTGTAACATACAACAAAATATATGGTGCTAAGCTATTGCTTTCAATCGCTACATCTTTATGCTGTTTAAAGCAGAAAATAACGCCTGGCTGTGCTTCTGGCAGAACATCGTTACTAACAACTGCATATAAGCCTTTCTGTGCAACTGCAAACTCTTTTTTATTCGATTTTAACGCTGTACTTAAATCGCTTTTAAAATCCGTATACGTTAAGTCAGTAATCGAAATAGCACCGGAAACATCCTCTAAGTTTAATACATCATTTTGTAGCGCTTTTAACTGATTGCGACGATACTCTAAGTCATTCATTTCTTTCGATGACGTATCTAAAATATCTTCTTCCCCTGAAGCAGAAGTATTTAATATTTTCATACGTCCTTTTACACGTTCTTCCAAATTGATATATTCATCTAAATCCATGTTCGGCCAGAAGTTAACTAGTTGAATTTGTGTATTTGTTGAGCCGATACGGTCAATACGTCCAAAGCGTTGAATTACACGTACTGGGTTCCAGTGAATATCATAGTTAATTAAATAATCACAGTCTTGCAAGTTTTGTCCTTCAGAAATACAGTCAGTCGCAAAAAGTATATCAATTTCATCTATACGTTTATTGTCCACCTTGTGTCGTTCTTTCGATTTCGGTGAAAAATTGATTAATATGTCATTAATGTCTTTTACACGGACGCCTTTTAATGTACATTTGTTCGCTCCGCTTCCTACAACTAACGCGGAATGAAGCTGCTTATTCAGTAAACGCTCTGATAAATGGTCGTACAAATATTTGGCTGTGTCAGCAAAGGCTGAGAAAATAATAACCTTTTTATTTCCTGGATTTATTGGGTTATTGAGTTTTTCTTGAATTAATTTTACTAATTGTTCTAATTTTGCATCGCGCGTAGTCGAAATTTGCGTTGCTTGCTGCAAAAGGTCCTGTAATGTAGCTAAATCAGCACGTAAATCGCCTGCCCATTTTAATCCGTCAATATCATTTAATTGAATTTGCACTTTGTCACTACCAACTGTGATTGCTTCAAGTTGCTCATCATCAAGCTCCGTTGCATCATCATACTGTTCCGAATATGTTTGCTCGTTTTGAAGCTGTAAAGTTTGAAGTGTCCCTTGCATTCGTGCGACTAACTTTTCAAGTGTAAGCCTAAATGCATGAATTGAACTTTCTAAACGTTTGAACAAGTTAACTTTCATTAATGCTGCTACTGCATATTCTCTATCAGTTTGTTTAAAAGTCGATTGACCATCTTTTACTTTTGTGTCATACAGTTCTTCGTAATGCTTACGTTTATGTGGTAAGACATATTTCATTGGTTGATAAATACTAAAACTTAATGACTCTAAGCGCTCATTGACTTCGTTCATATCAACGAAACGTTGTTCTGTATCTACATCAGCTTTAATGGAAATCGGCTTTAAACGTGTTGGGAAATTACCTATATCTTTGACGTTATAGTATTTTTCAATATGCTTACGACTACGAGCAATCGTTAATAAATCAAGCAATTGGAAATAGTCCTGCTCGACCATATTTAAAAATTCTTCCGTAGTTCGCTTCGGTGCCGGCAATGCTGTCCAACGGTTAAACGCAGCTTGTGCAGCTCGTAATGTTTGTTCAATACTCTCAATACCTACTTGTTGTAGTGCATGGTCATTGTCTTCCGTAATAAAGGCAATTTGATTTTTAATATCATTCATTTTATTGTTTACAGGTGTAGCAGATAATAATAGCACTTTCGTTTTAACACCTTTTTTTATAATTTCCTGCATGAGCTTTTGATAACGCGTTAACCGCCCTTTATGCGCATTGTTATTACGGAAGTTATGTGACTCATCGATCACGACTAAATCATAATTGGACCAATTTACCGTATCGAGACGTATTTCACCTGACATACCACTTTCACGGCTTAAATCTGTATGATTTAATACATCATAGTTAAGGCGATCTTCATTTAAGACATTTCTTTTATCGTTTTGCGTATAGACAGTCCAGTTATCTCGTAGCTTTTTCGGACATAAAACTAATACACGATCATTTCGTAACTCATAATATTTAATGATTGCTAGAGCCGAAAAGGTTTTCCCTAACCCGACACTATCAGCTAAAATACATCCGTTATATTTTTCCATTTTGTCAATCATGCCGAGTACACCGTCACGTTGGAATGGGTAAAGCTTATTCCAAATGACAGTATCTTTAAAGTTGGTTCCTTCTTTAATAATATTGTCCTCTGAAAGACCTTCTAGATTTTCAGAAAAAATATTATAAAGCGTGACAAAATAGAGCCACTCTGGCGCATTTTCTTTCTGAAAGGCGTCCAGTTGTTGCAAAACTTCAGCAGTAATTTCCTTGGATTTTGTTTCATCCTGCCAAAGTCTATCAAACTCTGAGAGCATGTTTTGTGTAACACCCACCGTTTCTTTCATGACAGTATAACTAGCTTGTCGATTCGAGGGAGTAATACCTAATCCGTCCGCAGTAAATTCAATTTCCGATTGAATAAATACGCCTTCATCCGTTTTGTTTTTAATCATAATTTGCTTAGGATACATTACTTCCCCTAAAATCGTTTTAAATTCCGCATTTTCACGAATCCATTCTGATAATTCTCTTGCGATCTGTTTAGCTACCATCTGATTTCGTAAAGGAATTTCAAACTGATTTCCTTCTAACTGGAGCTGTTGACCTTTTCGTTCTGCCAATTTAAATTGATTATTTTCATCGATTTCTTGTTTATAAAAAGTTGGCTCTGTATAGAGAAAACGAAAAGATTCACCTTTAGCTAACGCTTTTTTTAATTCTTGAAAGACATTCATACTAAATTTTGCAGAAGCAACTGTAATTTTTGAGCCTTTTTTTATTTCATCTTTCATCACTTGAACGAGGGTATTGTTCCCTTTATTATCGACTAAATCTACTTTCAACCTTTAACACCTCTTACGTTACATTTCTAATAATTGATCGAAATAACCATCTTTTTCATTCGGATTAATGTTGATTAATGTACGTCTATCTAGCAATAAATTGCCCCATTCACAAGATGTTTCAGATACGAATGTACATGCATGACATGCCGCCCCATTCGCTGACGTATGATACTCAAATTCCCCATCCGAGCAGATTGGATCTGATGAACAATAGCTCATCTTTTCTAATGCACGTATAATAATAGGTAATAATTTTTCACTTTGCGCCAAGTTTGTTAAACCACCTAAACTTCCTTCTGAATCCCCAGAGGCTGTGTAAATAAACACGCCATACATATCGTCACTTGCATAAATACGTTCTTTTAAAGACGTCGTAGTATAACCGCAATATGCAGCTAATTGTTGCAACAAAGCATGGCTAAATGTATGTAACAATATTTGGCGCGGCAAAATATCTAATTGAGTATTATTAAATTCTTCACGGTACGCATTATATGACTTAATAATTGCGCTCGTAACCTGTTCGGTTTGTTCCCATTGTAGTAACTTCTCTAAATTAAATTGAAAGAAAATACCCTCGCCGTAATTTCGTACAGCAGGTAGCCATTTGAGTTCATTTGTTATAACGACTGGCTGTGTTTTCACTTCATCATCTGTAAATCGGTCAATGTAATCAAGACGAGAAAATTCTTTTAGCACTTGAACTTCCGGTACAGAATCTATACGGAAAATACCATCAAAATACGGCACTAAAATTGGTGCAATGTCGACTTTTTTAGATAAAAAACGTTCTTCGTTTATTTCATCCTGTATTAATGTATTCCACTCCTGCTTTTTAATCGATTCATAGGTCGAACTTTCTTCAAGCGTTATTTCCCCATCTAAATATCGTTTGATAATAGGTACAAATGAAGAAGGGATATTTTTGAAACTACACGCCATCTCAAGACCTGATTCACCCATACCTAGATACGCTTTACTAAAATTTTCTTTATCTTTTTCTACTAAATATAGAACATCGAATTCAGAGCTAGAAGCTGTTAAAGGGACCTGTAAAAAGCTCATAATTGACGGTGAATATACATTAGATGCCCCGCGTAATGTTGTTTTCATTTTGCAGTTACATTTCTGTTTAGCACTTTCACTAATCCAAGGTCTTTCCCCTTGGCAGTCAAATAAACTGTGATTATCTCTTTCTTCGGGCTTCATAATATTCCCTAAACTTTCACTATGCTTACAATGCAAGCAAATTACGTGTAAGTCTGATAAAGACCCACTTGATCCACGCGTTTTCAACATTAATCGCGGATCTTTAGATTGTTCTGTACAAGGCTTATTTCGATGAACCCATTCATCATAAGGAAAATCCGAAAGATGTCCATTTTCACATGCTAATACAAAACGGCTTGCATATAGCTCTTGAATGTCATCTTCATTTTTTCTTGAACAATAATAACAAGTAGCATTATCGTAATTCGTCATATTGTGGCATTTCGGACAGATTTTCCATTTAGGAAATTCTACCGCTTTAATTTTTTGTTTATCGGGATTTTCATTTAAAATCCTTACATGATTAACCCCTAAAAATGATGTGATTCGTACATCCTTTTCTTGCGGCGCCCTACCTGTATTCCATTGATCTGCTGATTTTACGATAACACTTTGACTTAAAAGTTCAACGATTGCTCCTGGTCCTGATTGGTATATTAATTGGGAAGGTCTTATTGTTTCATTTTGTTGACTCATGATTTTAACACCTCAATTTCAATTGCAGCCTCTACATTTCTTAATGACATCATAGCTGGACGAGCATCTTTTACTTTCACTTCTTCATTAAAGTTTTTTAATAAATAAGATTTTACATATTTTGATTCTTTGTAAGCTAATGTATCTTCAGAGAATTTCAACGCTAACTCTCGCCACCATTCTAATAAATCCTTTACTTCGTTTTCAATAGTTGCGCCATAAGCATTTTGAATTCTTTCTAAAAATTGAACGGTAGCAGTATCTACTTCATTTTGTAGCTGTACTATTTTTTTCGGACTTTGCTCAGCATTGATTTCCATAATCGTTTGACGAATAAATCCTATAAACGTACCTGTCAATCCTTTGTATAAAGCCCCTTTAGCAAACGGCGTCACACTCATCGTTTCTACATGACGATATAGCGCTTGATGATAAACTTTAAAGCGTTCGAAATGTGATAAGTCTCTAGAACGCATTGAATTTAATAAAATAAACACAATCCCTGGATATTTACGCCCAACACGACTTGTTGCTTGAATGTATTCTGAAGTTGTTTTAGGTTGTCCTTGTACAATCATCGTTCCTAAACGATCCACATCGACACCTACAGAAATCATATTAGTTGCGAGTACTGCGTCAAGAACGCCCGCTTCATCCATTGTTTTTTCCATTTGCGTGAGTAATTGAGGAATTTCTTGCGCCTTTTTTCGACTAGTTAATTCTTCAACCATTAAATCATGTTCAAACTTATTAGTTGGATCTAACATATTTAATCGCGAGTTTATTTCGTCTTTAAAAGTAGTGACCATACCTGCCAATTCTTTAACCGTATTAAAATAGCCTAACATTGTATAATATGGATCCACTTTAAACTTCGGTTCACTTCTTGTAATTGTTGCATATGCACTATATGTTTGAATCGCTTGAATTTTATTACTTACCCCTGGCGCACATATTCCTACATAAAATCGCCCTGGCTTTTCAGAAGTAGGGACTTCCTTTGAAACAAAATTATCATTTGCTTTTTGCACAGCTAATGGGAACTGCTGCATATTTCGTCCATAAAGCGCTCGAATTTGCTCGTCCGCACCGCTAATTGTCGCAGTTGAAGCAATTACTTTAGCAGGTCTTCCATTATGTCTAGTTAATAAATCAATCGCTACCTCATATAATCCTGTTAAGGAGCCTAGTGGACCTGAAATCAAATGAAGCTCATCTTGAATGATTAATTCAGGTGGTTTCAAACGATTAATGCGACTGTATCCTCTTGGAGTAGAATCACTATATTTAAACCCTAATTCACGATGATAAACATTTTTGTTCCCAAATAGTTCATGCATATCTTGTTTCCAAGGTAACTGAGCAATTTTATCTACCGTACCAATTAACAATGTTGGTAACTTCTGATAAATCGCCTCATCGACCGTATAAACAGGAATGCCGTATTTAAACGAACATTCTTTATTAGAACAACAAATCTTCTGTGAGTTATAGTTAATTTCATACTGCTCTGGCCCTAGTTCCGACCCACACCATGGACAATGCATTAGCTGAATAGGATTGCCAGTCTTAACTTCCTTACCTTCTAGTAATTGTTCAAGCTTATCCATTGCATCTACAAATTTGTTAGGTGATGAATCCTTTCCAATCCACAACCCTATACTAAATGGCTCTTCTCCAAATAATTTTGCATTCGGCTTACGCAAAACTTCTGCCGCACAAATCAAAGCTGCAGCTCGTTGGAATTGTTGAGTCGTTAATAAACGCAATGTATATCGCATAAAAACTGTAACTCCAGCATACTTGTCTATTTGATTTGGCGCTAATAATCGACGGTATGCCATGACATAAGCAGCTACTCCTAAATACGCCTCTGTTTTACCACCACCAGTTGGAAACCAAATTAAATCAACAATTTCTCTATCTCGATGTTGTTCATCCGATGCGCCTGCAATATTCATGAGTAAGAATATTAATTGGAATAAACGCCATTCGCCATCTAACGTAGGTTTTATTCGCTCACCTGTTGTACGATATGTTTGAGCCACTGCAGATTGCGCTCGTTGCAATAACATCGCGCGGTTAGCAAACTGAAACGCTAAATAACATAGAGAGTTGTTACTTTCCGTCACAAGTGAAATACCTTCTTCTAAACGTTGAATATTTTCATTTACTTTTAAAACGTTTTGTTTTGCCTCAACTTTTAAATAATCTGGTAACTCATTTATTATTTGAACTTCATCCTTCAACCACTTATTATATGCTGCAGGTATAACGCTTAATTTTTCTTTCAAAATATCTGCAGGATATTCACTTAATTCCTTCATCTTAAATGACTGATATTCAATTTTACAATGCTCCACATTCGGCAATTCATAACGTGGCATCCATGTTGAATAAATCGTTGTTATATTTCCAACTGTTTCCCAATCAACTCCAACGCCATGACCAATTGCTAATTCTTCTTTATCACGATAAAGAAGTTCATTTTGGACATTATATTGATCAGCTTTTGACGTAAATTTAGCTACGTGAGTTGTTGGTATATGTACCTTTAACGAACTTTGAAACATAACTTCATCTTGCTCTGGATATTGATTATCTCTCTTTAAACTATTCATCAAAAAAACGTTTACGTGATATAAGTTATTTCGATAAGTAACGGTATAACGTACTTTTCCGTACTTGGAGTCATTCAAATTTCCCAGCGTATCAGTTCTCTTATTTGAAAAATCAATTTGCCACTTTTCCTCTTGTGGCACACGTTTATGTTCTTTATTCTCATAAATAGCCCAAGATGCTTCTATTTCAACAGTCGTTAATTCTTCTAATTTAAAACTAAACCCCATTGTAGACGGACGAAAAAGATTTTTGGTCGTAAGCTGTTCATTTAACTCTTCTTCACTTACTTGTACGTGCGTTTCTATTGCATTATCTCGCTCATTTACTACATCCGATGTTGAACCTAACGGAACTAATTTACCTGTTAAATAGAACTGCATCGGTCTAATATTTTCACCAAGTATTTCATCTTCTTTACGTGGGCCAACTAAATATGTTTCTAATTCATGAATTAAGTCTTTACGTAAAATTGAATATTGCTCCATCTTACTTACACAGCCTTTCACTTTAGGTAGTTTCTACTATTATAGCACCTTGTAATTAAAGGAAGTAAATATTGGATAGAATAATGCAAATTTAAAATATTTTGTATCAATCCCCTATATCTAGCATCCAACCAATTTCGAATGTGAAAATATTGAAACCTTCTAATGATTTTACTCGTATACCTGATAAATACCATTTTACAGGAGGTTCTATTATGAGAGAAGCTTGGCATACAAACGATGATAGACTATACATAATCCCACAAAATTTACCCGCAGCTGAAATCGACAATCATAAGCAAATTGCCAAAAAAGGGACGTTTATTTACCCATACTGCAAAGCGCAATTATATGTAAAAAGTGGGGAGATTTTAGGGAATTTCTTTTCACATTTACACGGGGAAAGTTGTGAAGCTTCTAAACAAAGCGAAGCACGCTATAGCAAGTATGAAAAGCAAAAGAAGAACGACACCCCACGACAACCACACATAGTAGCCCTAATAAACGACGAATTAAATGTATTAGCAAAAGTTTATCCACATGTAACAGTTACTCCAGGATATTTAAACTCCGATTTTTCAAAACACATCCCAGACATCACATTAAAAATCAATAATTATACGTACGCAATTACAGTTGTCACTAACATTACCGCATCTACAGATCAGGCTATTGCTAAATCCATTCAAAATCAAAAAAGTTATTATGCTTCATTAGGTTATGAACCACTATTTTTCATTGAGCGCAACCATTTGGGCATTGATATCGATGGACAATCACTTGTTCTATGGAAAGCAGAAATACAGGCGTTAACAGGTCAAAAAGCGGATATTCATTGGAAGAATTTTTTAAAACAATTAGGGGAATTAGAGGACATACAGGCGGTACTAAAGTTACCTAAAACAGACTTAAACGTGAAAAGTATAATGTATATTACGCCGGCCAATGAAACCATTTCTATTGAAGCTTTTCATGTTTTAGAACATCCAAATACTTTACCGCCGAAAGCACATTTCTTCGCGATGCCTTATAAATTAACGTTTGCTAAAGCATTTAAAATGAACGATGAAAATCTTAGCCTAGCGGACCTAGATATCGAAATTAATAATCAATCAAAATACGCTGAACATTTCTCACAGGCAAAAGAAGCTTTAAAACGCCAACTTGAAGAAGAGGCTCTTTTTGCTAAGTTAGCAGCGGAAGAAAAAAGAAAACAAGCTATCGAAAATAAGCAAGCTTATCTAGAAAGATATAGTCAAAGTAACTATGCAAACTCTGATAAGGAAAAAAAGCGCGAACAATTAATGAAGGCTTTCCTTTCAAATAATTAAATCCAAAATATATTTTTTCTTATTTAAATCAAAACATATATATAAAGCGAAAAGGGTTGTCCTAACGGATGACCCTTTTTGCTTTTTTATTGTTCATTACAAAACTATTTTCACAACATCCAAAAAGATACTTTAGACCTATAAGAATGCAATATTTCTAAAGATATAATGATTTGCGAATTTGAAACAATTCACTGGCATTTACATTCGAAAATCTTTTCAAAAAAAATTGATCAAAGCTATTCGAATATGAAAAAACGGCTGTTATTATATTTCCAGCTTTTAAACAACAAAGCTAGATATCAAGTCTTTTAGCAAGAGAAAGGAGGAAATTCAAATGCAACCACTTGATTTAGAAAATGAAAAATGGATGAATTTAAAAACCGCCGCTGAGTATTTAAATGTATCTCAGAAAACACTAATGACTTTTCGTGCAATGGGATTAGAGGTAGCAGAGATTGGTCGTATTCGCCGCGTATCAAAATCAGCATTAGATGAATTTATGAAACAAAATAGCTTTTAAATCTAGGAATTACTTCGCAAAACTAATCTCTTCAATGAAATAAAATTAAATCTAGGAGGATATATAACATGCAAAATATTTCAAAAAAGTACCCACAAATTAAATCATATCAATTAAAAGATGGAACAACAGTATTTCGTTTTACCGTATATCTTGGCGTTGATCCTTTAACAGGTAAAGAAAAAATCGTAACTCGAAGTAAATTTAAAACTGTAAAACAAGCAGAACTAGCAATTGAGAAACTAAAATTCGAATTTAGCAACGGACTAAACCCAGCAAATATGCTAAAAACATTTAACGACTCTTTTATAAAATGGGATGCATCATATAAAGCATCGGGGATTGTAATGAGTACATATTCGAAAACTGAAGGATATATTAAAAATCATATTCTTCCTTTCTTTGGAGATAAGAAACTATCGAAAATTACAGTCGCAATGTGTGAACAATTTGCTCTTGAACTTTCAAAAAAACTTAAATATTTTCATCACATCGTAAACTATGCTTCAGATGTAATGGAAACGGCAATTCGTCATGGGGATATTCATTCAAATCCGTTTAAATCAGCCAAAATCCCAAAAGAAACTGCCCATCAAAAAAGCGATAACTTTATTGATATTATAGATTTCAAAAAATTGCTTTCGGTTTTACCTAATTATGATTTAATGATTCAATGTTTACTACGCTTACTGATGTTTACTGGTCTTAGGAAGGGAGAATTGTTAGTTCTCACTTGGTCAGATGTAGATTTTGACAAGAAAAAACTCCTTGTTCATTCTGGCTATTCCTACTCAAAACATAATAATGGTAACAATGTTGGTTTAACAAAAGGAAAATTGATTCGTACTATCCTTCTAGATTCTAATACATTGGGACTATTAAAGACATGGAAACAATTGCAGGTTGAACGCTTAGATCAATTGGGCATCTCACGTAAGCCAGATACAGAACAGGTTATTTTTAATAACACAGTTAATAATTATCTAAAATTAAATTACCCAAATGATTATTTGAAAACTGCAATCGAGGAAGCAAATATTAAATCTATTACTGTCCATGGTTTACGTCACACACATATAACTCATCTCCGTGAAGCAGAAGCAGACTTTTTTGTTGTTCAAGAACGCGTAGGGCATTCTCAAACTAACAATACTACCGATAAACATTATACGCATGTTACTGATACACTACGAGAAAATACATTACAAAAATTATTAAATTACTATAAAAAGTTTGATATCGAATAAGATGAAACTATTTCTTATCTGTAAAAGAGGAAGTAAAAAATGAAACGTATTTAACGAACTATTCGCAAATAGTAATTAGAGGGATTCGGTGTCTCTCCCCACTGTATCACCATATCTCTAGTCGAATAAATATTTATATACGCAATAGAGCTACAAAACTCTATTGCGTTTTTTGTTGTCTTACAATGTCTTATTTGCTAAAGCATTGTCTATCACATAAACTTAAGCTGTAGTACTAGGTACTACAACCTCTTTGTCTCCGTAAGCACGAAACAGGAGGAACACATGGTTAATATTAAAAGTTACAAAGTAAAAACTGATGAACTCCGATATAAATTTCACATTTATATCGGCACAGATCCATTAACAGGCAAAGAAAAAACAACTACTCGCAGCGGCTTTAAAACAAAAAAAGAAGCTAAAGAGGCTTATTATGAGTTGCAACAAGAAATTAAAAACGGTACTTTCGGAAAAGTTTCTAAAGACACGTATCAAGAGGTCTATGAATTATGGTTAGAACAATATGAAAATACAGTAGAGGATAGCACACTACTTAAAACTAAACGTATTTTCAGCAATCACATTTTACCTGCCTTCGGATCATATCGAATTGCTAATATTGATGCAGCAATCTGTCAAAAGCACGTAAACCAATGGGCAAAAAAACTAAAGCGTTTCAACATGGTGAAAAACTATGCAGCTCTTGTTATGAAGTACGCTATGAAACATGGCATCATTGATAAAAACCCTTTTGAATTAGTTGAAATGCCTATCATCAAAACAAAAATTTCAATTGATGAAGACGATGAAGAGTTTGAAAATTTTTATTCTCGCGAGGAGCTTGTACAGTTCTTAACCCATTTAGAAGAAGATCCTAATATTAAAAAGCGTGCTGTTTTTCGTTTACTCGCCTTTTCAGGAATGCGTAAAGGTGAAGTATTTGCGTTGAAATGGAAGGATATCGACTTTGAAACTTTTGATGTTCGAATTACTAAAGCAGTGAAACGTGGCGAGAAAAGGCTTTATCTTGGACCAACAAAAAATGGTAAACCCCGAACAATTAAAATTGATGAAGAAACCATTGAGATTTTAAAATTATGGCGAAGCGAGCAAGAAAAGATTTTGACTGAGAAAGGGATTAACACTAAGAACAAGCAACAATTAGTGTTCTCTAATATTTACAACGTGCTGCATGACCCTATTAAAACTGTACAATGGCTTTCAGACTTCCTTGAAAAACACAGTTTGGAGCATATTACGACACATGGACTACGTCACACCCATTGCTCGTTGTTATTCGAAGCGGGTGCCTCGATTAAAGAGGTACAATATCGTTTAGGCCATAACGATGTGAAAACAACATTAGAAATTTATGCTCATGTTACGCGAAAAACGAAAGAAGGTACTATTAATAAATTTACAGCCTTTTTAAACAATGAATCCGAATAATTTCTAACAAAGGATTAACAAAGGTTAATAAGGTTTTTAATAAGGATTCACTCCCATTCAGTACAACTCAAAGGTATAAAAAAAGTGCCACAAACGTTGATTTAACAACGTTTATGACACTCAGTGAAATTCAGTGAATCTCATGGTATGGAGACGGCGGGAGTCGAACCCGCGTCCAAAGACTCCAATACTTTAGCTTCTACGCGTGTAGTTTGCCTATTCGCAATTCGCGAGTCCTTATGCCGACAATTACTCCCCCAAGGGATTAGAGCCCACCCCATACATGTATTTAAAACGATTTTCTCCACTAGGGAGTATTACATATTTACGAACTTGGTTCGGAGACCTAGTTTTATTTTAATCCTCAACCTTTGTTGGAATCAAGTCCCCATTGTTAAAGCCGTTAAGAGCAAAATTCTTTGCCATTTTATCTACATTTGAATTATGTATATTTTGTAACGATACTTTTACACCAGGTGGTAAATAGATGTCTTCTTGTTCTTCTTGTTCTTCTTGTTCTTCTTGTTCTTCTTCTTCGTGCTCTTCTTGTTCTTGTTCTTGTTCTTCTTCTTCGTGCTCTTCTTGTTCTTGTTCTTGTTCTTGTTCTTGTTCTTCTTCTTGTTCTTGTACTTCTTCTTGTTCTTGTTCTTCTTCTTGTTCTTCAAGAACATTACCTAATCTATCCCTAATTTCTTCAAATAAAGCCAATTCTTCTTGAATTTCTTCATCGGCTATTGCTTCTCTTCCTTCATTACCCTCGTCCTCTAATTCTGTATCATCATCTTCATTAAAGTTATATAGTCTATCTAATTTATTCGCATACATTTGATAAAATAACTGTGTTAATACATACGTTGCAGTAAAAATAACTGTAAAAGGACTATTTTGGCTTATTTCTTTTAAATTAAATTGTTTCTCATCATTTCCACTTTGCTTAATAAAATTTGTACATAAAATTTCAACGTTATTATTCTCTTCATTATAAAATCCTACTATTGGTCTTTTGTTTTTTATGAAATAATATTCAAATTGGCCTGTAACCTTTTTAGTTAGCTTAATATACTTAATATTTTCAGCTTTTGACAATTCTGAGTTTTTTAGTTTTTCATCAAACTCTTTTAATTCTTTTTGAGTACTGTACCTATTCTTATAGTCATTTGTTAACTTCGTAAATTCTTCTAAAACCAATTCTCTTAGCTTCTCTTGAATTTCAGCATCCGTAACTTTTTCGATAAGTTTATTCAAATGCTTTTTATACTTAGTAATTTTAATTGTCTCATTAGATTGCATAGCTTCTTCAATAAAAGTATACAGCAGATTTTTATCTAATTTCGCATTCTCTTTAATCCCATCTTTATTGAATTCAGTGAACATGCGAGAAAATGATTCAAATACATGATAAATTGAATCGATTTTTTGATTCGAATATAACGGAATAGGGATTCCTAAATGATATAGATTTTTCACACCAGTTGTAGTAGCAAGTTTATGGATTCCTACATATCTGTTGCTTTTATGGATACTAAATGATTTGACAAATACGAAGAAATTTTGAGGATTAGCACCCTTCTGTATTTTATTATTTATTTCAGTTAACAATTCTTGTTTATAATGAATCTCACTGATTCTATTTGCGAAATCCGTTACCCTCCAAGATTTCAAATACTCACCGTCATTTTGTTTTAATGTGAATTTAACCCTACTCATTTCTATTCCCCCGTTCTTCTAATTGCTGTAGTAACTTATTAGCTTCCTTTAAAGCGGTTGTAAGTTTTTTGTTGTTCTCTTCATACTTAATTCTCTTTTCTTTTTCATTCAGGAATTTTTCTTTATAATCTAGTTTTTCCACTTTATTTTGCTTTTTAATTATATCTTGTCTCTCATCACTTAGTTTAAAAGACCATAATGTAACAGCAATTCCCATTAATAATAGTGCATTAGTATTAATAGAATTTACGAAATTTTCCAACTGTTCATAGTATTTAAATCCACTTGCAAAAGCAACTAATATAATCATAAAAATACCTAAGCCAATATTAACGTTTTTAAATACTAATGAACCAATATTTATTTTCCCATAAAATATAGAACCTTGATTTAAACCAGTAAGTGTTAGAAAAAAGGCACCTATATTAAAAGCATTGAGTTGAAAATCATTAAATGTGTATAGATTTAAACCTAACAAAATAGCTAAAACAAATAATAATAATGGAGCGACTTTATCTCTGAAATTCATTTTTCTCCTCCTCCCCATTTTCAAAATTGATACGATAATACAAGATATTAGGAAAGAACTATCCATTAAATTATACGTAAATCAAAAGATAATTCAAATTAATAGTGCAAAATTTATGTCTATTTTTAATTTAACCAATACTTTCAAGTCGTATAGGTAATAACCGATAACAATAAGTAATTATGAAATCCTCCTAATTTTTTAGTCACACATTAGGGAAGGCACACCTAACAAATGCAGTTAAAAGCAAATTGACCACGCTATATAAGCTGTATATAAACTGTTCATATAAGCATGTAGAGGATTAAATAGGTACATCTAAAAGCACCTTAATCAGGGTAAAAGAAGGTTGGGTGCTAATTGATATTCTCGCCTTTTCCCTAGCTTATTTAGACGTTATACGAACGTCTTTGCTTACAGTTTATAATAATCACTCACTAGGCGCTAAGAGTGCTGTTTACCTTGCAAAAAGCTCTTTAAATCTCCCTCAAACGTATGTAGTAAGTTTATATCTAGATGCCTACTTCCTTGTAAGTTAAATTAGATGTACTAGGCAGGTATGGTTTTATCCTAAAGACATGATAGGGATATAGAGGGAACAATAGGGAACGAAAAGGAACAATATCAAGAAAATCCTTATAACCACTAATATGCTTTCAGCAGATGAACAGAGTAGATACTAACTACTCTTTTTTTGTTCTATTAGACCACATACCCAGTGCCGAATGATTGCCTTTTAGCAGTAAAAGAACGGGTAACGGTCATAAACTCCATATGAAATTTTTTCAAATTTTCCAAGGCGTACATCTAAAAGTTACTACCCCAATAAAGAGAGGTACCTACATTACTACAGTTGAAAACCCTACCTTCGCTTTCTCCCCCTGTCTAAAAGATTTTCTCCCCATGTACTCACAAAAACAAAGACTTTTATTGTTATTTATTGTTTTATGCTCTTTTACAATAGTTTGTTATTAAAAGAAGTACATTACTTATACTTTTAGTATAAGACAATTAAAAATATCAAATAGGAGGTTTTAAAAGTATGGAGACCGATTATTTAACAGTACGTTCGTTATCTAAGCTATTAGATGTAAGCGAGCAAACTATCTACAAATTAGCAAGTGACGGAGCTATACCTGGGCGTATAAAAATAGGTAAGTCTGTTCGCTTCAATAAAGAGATAGTCATAGCTTGGCTAGAAAATGGTGGGGCTAATAATGGAAATTAGTTGTTAACACTTTGCTAGTCGAAGGTACTATAAAAGTATTGGAGGATGTATTAATTGATAACTATCGAAGAAGCTACAAGAATCATAATGCGCTTTGATTTAGGTTTTACAGAAGGCTTTGTACTAAGGGCTATTCAAAATAGGAAACTAGAAAGTGCACCTAATCCTTATAGGGGCTCCCATTACTCTAAACATGGTTTTGGTGTCAGTATAGATTCCTTTAAGCAATTCTTACTCAGCTATGGTATTACAGAAATAAAAATTAAAGAGGTTCTACCAGTCTAAGGGGCTAATCCCTCCCTAACTGTGAATATATTGCCGCTCCTTATAACCATGCTAGGAGCGGTGTACATAGACTAATTTCAAATTAGCTTTACCCGTGGTTATTACTAGGAGAACACGTTAAAAACTAGCCCGTCTAACACGCGGTGATTCACCGGATAAAGGGTGTTACTCCTTTCCCAGATTAACCCGTCGTAGTAGCCTTTTGGCTAGGTGGCATAACAGAGTTATTTAGAATATACGTGGTAAAGCTACACCTGGGCACGTTGAATGTTATGAAGATACCTCAGAATTAGTATCGCCATCCCTTTTTTAAGGGATGGTCTGTTTCCTCGAATTAGTATCTGTAGTTAAAAAACTCAAATAAATCTTAAATAAAAAACGGGGCGAGGTACGAAGCCCCACCCGTAAGTGAGCGAAGCGAACTTCGGGGCAGTACTAAACTAATCATCTTGTAATTGCATCTAACAATGGACACATATCGTTTAAACAACTTGAAGCAAAAGTAATTCTGTTTCCACTAATATTAAAACTCGTAGACATTAATCGATTTTGTCCTCTTGATAAATGTCTTAAATTTGTTACTACTTGTGCTGGTACATCCACAGTTACATAAACCGTTGAAATAGCATGTTCATTTAATTCTTGAACAATATCAATTGGTGTAAACATTGGATATCTTGTAGTGACCCACTCATTGTAATTTGTAGTAGTCATTCGAACCCCTCCTTTCTGACTAAAATAATCAATCACGCTAACTAATCTGTGGTGTAATATAACTATAAGGTCAAATATAGTCAAAGTCAAACACTTGCTTTTACTTTTATAGATACTCCCTTAAATCACTAGCTACTTCTTCAACATCTAAATCTAAGTATTGTGTTGTTACCGCTAAATCACTGTGTCCTAGAGCTTTACTGATTAAGGCTATACTAGCCCCCTTATCATGTAAACCCTTCGCGTATGCCCTTCTTATAGCATGTGCATTGATATTCTCTAAACCAAATCGCTTTGA
Source organism: Lysinibacillus sp. NPDC097287 (assembly GCF_044761695.1). Lineage (NCBI taxonomy): Bacteria > Bacillati > Bacillota > Bacilli > Caryophanales > Bacillaceae > Lysinibacillus > Lysinibacillus sp. NPDC097287. The sequence continues at coordinate 72,667 of NZ_JBIWCX010000015.1, read as the reverse complement.
ATACTTGTTTAATTGCTTAGATATAGCACAATTGGATGACTTACTTGTATTCATTGCTAAACCGTTTTGTGTGATAAAGACATTGTGATTATCTGTACCATAGTATGAACGGATTCCTTCATTGAGCTTTAGAAGCATTCTAAGTATTTCAGCTAGTTCATCATCTAGCGGGAGCTTTAGGAACTTGTGATTCTTCAATGTAGAACCATCAAGGTTCAAACAAAGGCACTCAAAGTCTATATGACGCTCTCTAAGCTCTCCTAACGTGCGAATACGAATACCAGTCTTATACATCAATTTAACGGCGGCGGCATCTCTAAAACCTATAAAGGTAGTTTGGTCAACGAGTTCTAAGAGCTTATCAATGTCACTCTCCTTAGCCCCCTTCTTTACTTCCTTGTCTATCTTGATATGGATATTGCTCCAAAAGCGGTCTTTAATCCATCCATTGTTATAGAACTTGCCTAGAACAGCTTTAATCGACTTTAAGCGGATTAGTTTTGTAGCGGGGGTAACCTCTAGAACACCTAAATAGTGATAGAGCTTATCGAGGTTAATATCCTCTACATACTCAATACAACAAATAGAAGCAAACTGTTCCACGATGTACGCATAGCTATCAATAGTACGTGGTCTATTTCCTGCTATTCGCATTTGCTGAAATACTGTATTAAGAGCCGCTTCTAGTGTTAATACATCTTGTCTTTCCTCGTTCTTCTTCGTAGGCATAACTACTACATCACCACTAACAGCAAATATGCCATGTTTACGTCCTTTAGACATACAAAAAACCTCCCAATACATAGTTTGAATTAGAAGGTCTAAGAGCCAAATTATCGTATAAATATGTAGGTATGAAAAAAGGGATATTCAACAAGAGTTCAACTCCCGTTCAATATCCCTAACTTCTAAAATCGTTGATATGACTACGTTTGTAGCCACTTTTTGTATGGAGACGGCGGGAGTCGAACCCGCGTCCAAAGACTCCAATACTTTAGCTTCTACGCGTGTAGTTTGCCTATTCGCAATTCACGTAGCATTATGCCGACAAACAGGCGTCCTGTACGCTAACCTGGAAATCTCTTGCCGGTGACTCAGGTGGCACCACCGACCGTATCCCACTAAAGTTGGGCCCTACGTTATGCACATGGGCGATGCATAGGCAGAGCGCTTACGAGCTTACGCTGCGAAAGCTAAGTTTTGTTGTTTGCCAGTTATTATATAACTTCCGTTGATGACGGAGCCGAGACCTCCGACGCGCGACCAAAGCTTGAACCATCCCTGTCGAATCCGTAACGTCCCCTTGATTATATGATACGAAGCATGTGCCTCGTCCAAACAAAGAGCTAGAATTTCTTCTAGTACGGTGGAAGTACGTAATTCACTTCCATGTAATCTGGCAATGACTATAACTTATTATAAAACAATAATGCTTTTTCTTCAAGTACACCGATCTTTCTAGACAATTAATTATTAACAAACTAATTGAACATCACAAAAAAAATTTCTTTAAAGAATCCTTTATCGAGTTAAAAAATAGCGAATTTACGATACGACTTATCTCTAAATAAGTGAACTAACCAGGGTTTATGATTAAAAAGACACTTATTTGCAGTTATGTTGTATGTCGTTTTGGATAATTTTCACTTCAGCACAACGTAACAACTATGTATGCAATTGATACGATACTTTCAAATTCATCCCAATAAATTTTACATTTTATATTGCCCTCCACTTCTCTTCTGTTTAGTAGCAGCAATTAACTCCATGTTTAATTTTTCTACCAAGATTTATTCGTGACCTTACATCGCTTTCAACACTTTATTAATTTCATTTAATTACCAAAACACTTTGACAAAAACAGGTAATAACGATTACACTTATAAAATATTATAGGGGGTGAACTATTTAGGGGATATAGTTCTATCCATGACAAAAAATGGGGTGAATAATGTACACATGAGCAACTTAACAGAGTTTGAAGAGCTGTACGTGGAGTTTCAGCGAAATGTTTCTGTAGAATGGCAAAAACGCTTAGATCGGCTTGTTTCTGGCTCTCAAGCTACGATATTACGAAGCCTAGCAGTAAATGGACCGCAAAATGCCTCTACATTGGCAGAGCGTTTACGAATTACACCAGGGGCAGTGACGAGCCTTTCGGATAAATTAATTTCTAGCGGTTATGCACATAGAAATAGAGATGCTAATGACCGGAGAGTCGTTCTTTTGGATATTACCGACCAAGGGCGCGAAGTTTTACATCAATTTAAAGAAGAGAATAAGAATGTCGTGAAGCAACTGTTTTCAGGTTTACCCGAAGAGGATATCGATCATTTGATACGGATTTATCAGCATGTATTGGCGAATAATTCTGCAGGGAGAGCGGTGGAGCGTGAATGACTCATTTATCAGATAAAAAGAAGTTAACGATTATGATCGCCATTATTACATCATTGTTTTTTGCTGCCATCAACCAAACGATTATTGGTATTGCCATGCCACGGATTATCGCTAAACTTGGAGGAATGGATTATTATTCATGGTGTATTACCATCTATCTACTTACTTCAACAGTAGCTTCGATATTAGTAGGAAAAATCTCCGATATTTATGGACGCAGACCCTTCCTGCTATTAGGAATTGGCGTATTTTCAATTGGTGCATTTTTATCTGGTTTTTCAACAGATATTTTCCAACTCATCTCCTTCCGTGCCATTCAAGGTGCGGGTGCAGGGATTATTATGTCTACTGTTTTCACTGCTGTTGGAGATCTATATGAACCACGCGAACGTGCCAAATGGTCAGGTGTACTAAGTGCCGTCTTTGGGATATCAAGCGTAGCTGGACCTTTACTAGGTGGCTATATTGTCGACCATTTAGATTGGCATTGGGTGTTCTGGATTTTCTTGCCGCTTGGCATTATTGCGTTTATTTTAATTTTACTTAATTTCCCTAAAGGTACAAAGCGTGAAGGAGAATCCATCGATTATTGGGGATCGCTTTTCCTTACTTCAACGATCGTTCCATTGCTTTTAGCTTTATCTTTAGCAGGCGACGGCCCCCACAAATATGCATGGGGTTCGTGGCAAATACTTGGACTGTTCGCAGTCACTATCGTTGCCTTACTTATCTTTATCTGGGTTCAAATGAGAGTAAAAAGCCCAGTGTTACCACTAGGTTTATTCAAAAATAGCATCTTCACCGTTTCCAATTTAGTTAGCTTCTTTTTAAATGCAGGGATGATGGGCGCTATCATTTATGTACCTTTCTTTGTACAGGGGGTTAAAGGAATTTCTCCTACCCTCGCTGGATATGTGGCAATGCCGATGTCCATTGCAATGTTAGTGACTTCTGCTCTTTCAGGACAATTCATCTCGAAAACAGGTAAGTATAAAAAAATGGGTATTGTTGGATTGACGGTCATGACGGTCGGCATAAGTTGTCTATATTCCATGACGCCTGAAACGCCAATTTATCTGCTCATTGTCTATTTGATTGTACTCGGTTTAGGTCTTGGGGCGGCAATGCCTGTCTTCACTTTAACTGTACAAAATGCAGTAGCCCCACATCAAATTGGGGTAGCAACAGCTTCATCTCAACTCTTCCGTAATCTTGGCGGCACGATTGGAATTGCCGTTATGGGAAGCATTATGAGTGCGAGTATTGCTAAAAAAATGACTGAATTAGCTGGGGCCAAGGGAGGAGATGCGATTCCTGTATCAACAGACCCTGTCTTAGGAGAAAAGCTTGCTATATTTAATAATCCGCAAAATCTTTTAGATCAACCTAAAATAGAAGCAACCTTAAAGAGCCTACCTCCAGAATCACAAGTCCTGTTTTCGAAAATGCTCGATACGGTTCAAGAGGCTTTAAGTTATGCAATCACCACTACCTTCTTGGTAGGTGCAATTATGGCTGCTATCGCTGTCCTACTCTCATGCTTTTTAAAAGAAATCCCGCTACGTTCTGGGAAAAACATGGGACAGAAGGTTGTCGACATGAAGCCAAAGATGACTATTAAACAGAAGTAAAGTAGTGAGAGTTGTTTTTCAGCGTTCACCTAGGGGATTTCAGTACTCACTGCTTTTTTTCAGTGTTCACCTTAGGGATTTCAGCACTCACTGCTTTTTTCAGCGGTCACCTTAGGGATTTCAGCACTCACTGCTTTTTTTCAGCGGTCACCAAGGCAATTTCAGCACTCCACTATCCTTTTTCAGCATTCACCTAGATTTTCAACACTCGTAACAACATATATGATGACAACCTGGAACAGGCCAACACAAATTGTGTTGGTCTGTTCTCTTTTCTGTTGTTTGTATGGATCCTCTTGCTTTACCGGGGTTATTCAAACAACTAAAAAAACTCACCACACATGGTGAGTTTTTCTATTATTATATTGAGTACATCTTAGATTTGATTTTTCGCTTTAAATACACGTTCCATTTCACGTTTTGCTTCTTTTTTACGCATATCATTACGTTTATCGTAATCTTTTTTACCCTTACCTACGCCAATTAGCAGCTTGGCATAGCCATCTTTAATGTACATTTTCAATGGTACGATTGTATAACCATCACGTTTTACAGCGCCCACTAGTTCGCCGATTTGTTTTTTATGCAGCAGTAGTTTACGTTGACGTAGTGGATCATGGTTGAAACGATTTCCTTGTTCGAATGGGCTGACATGCATATTACTAATCCACGCTTCACCATTACTAATTCGGACGTATGAATCCTTTAACTGTACCTTACCTGTACGAATCGACTTGATTTCAGTACCTGTTAAGACCATACCCGCTTCAATCGTTTCTTCAATAAAGTAGTCATGTCCAGCTTTTTTATTTTGTGCTAATACTCTTCCTGCGCCTTTTGCCATTATGCTCACCCTCTACTCAAAGGTAGGGTAGGACATAGCCTACCCATTCCATAATTATTTACGTTTTGATTTTTTCTTTTTCCCTTTTTTTGCGACACCTTCGTAAAACTTTTGTTTTTGTTTCACGGCTTTTTTCGGTCCAGGGCTAGAGCCATCTGTGCGACGGCCACGTGGATCACGGTCGCTTTCACGACGTTCCCCGCTTTTTGGTTTATCACTACGACCTTTTCCATCATCGGTGCGTCGCCCTCTACCATCTCTAGCTCTCTCAGTGCGACTACCGCGACCGCCTTTACTATCGCTATAGTTTTTACGTGTATGAATAACTGTCGGTGCAGCTTTGCGTGCGCGACCGTAAGACGTAACCATACCTACGATTTCAAAGTCGATCGATGATTCTTCTATGATAACATTAGCTACACGTACTTTCACTTCATCCCCTATACGGAATTGACGGTTTGTACGCTCCCCAATCATAATCATTTGACGATCATCAAAGCGATAATAATCATCTGTCATATTGCTAATATGCACAAGTCCTTCGATCGTGTTTGGTAGCTCGATGAATATACCGAAGTTTGTAACAGAAGAGACAATCCCCTCAAACTCTTCACCAATCTTATCAGACATATATTGTGCTTTTTTCAGTGCATCTGTATCGCGTTCTGCATCCACAGCGCGACGCTCACGTTCTGAAGTATGATCAGCAATTTCATCCATTGCCATGCTCCATTGCGCAATTGTTTCCTGTGAAGTATCCTTATTCACTAAATATGTGCGGATTAATCGGTGCACGATTAAGTCAGGATAACGACGAATTGGCGATGTGAAATGTGTATAGAAATCAGTCGATAAACCAAAGTGTCCAATACTTTCAGGATAGTACTTCGCCTGTTGCATCGAGCGTAGTAACATCGTAGAAATAACTGGCTCTTCTGGCATACCTTCAATTGCTTTTAACACATCTTGAAGTGCCTTAGGATGAATGGTATTGCCCGTCCCTTTAATTAAAATACCGAAGTTCGTGACAAATTCAAAGAAGCGTTGTAGCTTTTCTGGCTTTGGATCCTCGTGAATACGATAAATAAATGGTACGTTCATCCAATGGAAGTGTTCAGCAACTGTTTCATTGGCAACTAGCATGAAGTCTTCAATTAATTTCTCTGCCACTGTACGTTCACGAATCTCGATATCTACTGGCCAGCCGTCTTCATCCACGAGTACTTTCGACTCTTTAAAATCAAAGTCAATTGCCCCACGCATCGTACGTTTATGACGTAAAATATTAGAAAGCTCTGCCATGTCCTTAAACATTGGTACAAGTGGCTTATAACGTTCAATAAGTTCCTCGTCCTGCTCTTCTAAAATTTTATATACGTCTCTATACGTCATACGTTCCGTTGTTTTAATGACACTTTGGAAGATTTCATGAGAAATAACATTACCATCTTCATCAATAATCATTTCACAAGATAATGTTAAACGGTCTACTTGTGGATTTAACGAACAAATACCATTTGATAGGCGGTGTGGAATCATTGGGATTACACGGTCAGTTAAATACACACTTGTTGCACGGTCATATGCTTCAATATCAAGGACTGAGCCTTGTGTTACATAGTAACTTACATCTGCGATATGTACGCCAAGTTTATATGTGCCATCTACATTTTTAGTAACTGTTACTGCGTCATCTAAGTCCTTAGCATCTGCACCGTCAATCGTCACAATTGTTTCATGACGTAAGTCACGACGATCTTTTAAATCTGCTTCTGAAATTTCATCTGGCACTTGTTGAGCTGCAAAGACTACTTCATCAGGGAACTCTGGTGGAATATCGTGTTTATATAAAATAGATAGAATATCTACACCAGGATCATTTTTATGTCCTAAAATTTTCGTAATATAGCCTGTTGCTGATTTTAAATCTTCTGGCCATGTAGCGATTTCTACCACTACCTTATGCCCATCAACAGCACCTAACGTGTCACCTTTTGCGATGAAAATATCCATCGGCAATTTTTTGTCATCTAAGACAACGAAGCCAAAGCCACGGTTTGCTTGGAAAGTACCGACAAATTTCGTTTGTCCACGTTCCACAACTTTCGTAACCGTTCCTTCTCGGCGATCACCAAATGATTCTTTTAATACACGAATCAATACCGTATCCCCATTAATCGCACCATTCACTTCATGTGGTGGAATAAATACATCATCCATACCTTCCACATCAGGCGCTACGAATCCGAAGCCCTTTGCGTGCCCGATAAATTTACCACGCAGTAAATTCATACGTTCAGGTAAGCCATAGCGATTCGAACGAGAACGAACGACTAAGCCTTGGCCTTCCATACGTACCAATGTTTTCACTAGTTCTTTAAATTCATCCGCGTCCTCAAAGCCGAACTCGTCCTCGATTTCACCAACTGTTAGTGGGCTATATTCTTCTTCACCAAAAAAATCGAGTAATCGACTTTGGAGTGAATCTTTATTGTTTGTCATATATTTTACCTCCTTCTTACTGAAAATCTATATGTTATTCTTCAGTCTACCCAATTTAGGCTTTCTAAAAAACGATAAATATCCTCATGTAATTGATCTTTCTCTTTATCTAATGTAATAACATGTCTTGAGTTTTCATACCACTTGATATACTTTTCAAGGGACTCTATTTCATTATATATAATATTGGCAGAATCTGTATCAATAACCTCGTCATTTGTAGATTGCACAACCAAAATTGGCGCATAAATCATATCGATTTCTTTGCGTGTCTGTGCAATAAATTCACGAAGCTGTTGTAATGAAGGCATTCCCTTTTTCGCAATTAACGCTACTTCTTCTTCAATTTGCGATTGTTCCTTACCTTCAAATTGTTTATAGTCTTGTGCATATTTCAGTACGCCTTCAAACATAATGTCTGTTGTACGCATCGTCATTGGTGAACACATCGTAATAATACCTTTGACTGGATAATTTGCCGCGACATTCAATGCCATCACACCGCCAAGCGACAGTCCTGCTACGGCAATTTCTTGATAGCCTGCATCTTTTAATTGTTCGTAAGCATTTTGTACGTCCATCCACCAATCTGCAGGACTTGTTGTAATGAGTTCCTCTGGTTCCACACCGTGACCTTTATAGTGAGGTGCTAAAGTAGTATACCCCTTTTTTTCTAAAAATCGACCAAGCATTCGCACATCCGCGGAACTGCCCGTAAATCCATGTAACAGTAAAACCGCACGCGAACCTGCTTGAAAGAAAAATGGCTGCGATAGTGATTTATTCATTGCACGCCCTCCTTCATCATCAACTTCTCTCTATTATACCCAAATATATGACGACTTTAGCGTAATGGTATTCGAATTTTGAATTGTGCTCGCACAATTCTGTGGACATTTTAACACCAACTATATCAAGTTAAAAGAAAACGCCCAACCATACTTGGTTAGGCGATACATCTTCAACTATTAGATTTTCGTAATAGCGATAGCTAGAATGAAGAATAATACTGCTAATACAATTGTCACACGGTGAAGGATTAAATCCATACCACGAGCTTTTTGTTTACCAAATAGTTGCTCAGCCCCACCCGAGATGGCACCTGACAAGCCTGCACTTTTACCTGATTGAAGTAATACAACAACAATCAATGCTAATGATACGATGATTAATGAAACTAATACTACTGTATGCATCTACTGCACCTCCCGAACTTTGAAACATCACAACACACTACATTATAACAAAAAGTGGGTTCTGTGACAATGTAGGAATCCCAAATCGCACATTGTTGACTTTCGCCTTACATAAATTTGAAAAACAATTTCTAATCCACCCCCACGTTTTATACAATGAAAGAAACGGTGTATATGGAGGTTACGAAAGTTGAAAAAAGCACTTTTTCTTCTGCTGCTCTGTCTTGCATTTATCCTTTCTGCTTGTTTAGACGATGGTGAAGCGTTACAAAATGAAGTAGAAGAACAGAAGCATCCTGAAAGCAAAAAGGTTGCTTCTGCATTTTCAACAACTAATCTCTTTTCTACTACATTATTTGATGAAGATCCTGCATTACTACAATTTGCAAAGGACGTAGAAATACATATTGCTAAATTTGAAAAGACCTTTGAAGTAACATATACAGGAAATTTAGAGTGGAATACATTTGAAGTACAGTTAAATGACCTCACTGGCTTACTTTCCTATGTAAATCCTTATACTGCAGGCTATTTCCTTCAGTATGAATGGGTTTCTGAGGAAACAAGTAAGGGATTCCTCATTGAACTGACGATTACCTATTTAACTGATGCAAAAAAAGAGGCTACTGTTAATACACACGTAAATAACTTTCTAAAGACGTATATTACAAAAAATATGAATGACTTTGAACGCGCAAAAATAATTAATGACTATGTTGTTCAACTTGCTACATATACGGAAGAAGGTGTGACAGAAGGGCAAACAGTATATGAGCTCATTAACGATGAAACGGCTGTTTGTCAGGCATATGCGCTGCTAACCTACCGCCTCTTTAAAGTAGCAGGACTCGAAACTGACTATGTGTATGGCTTTAGCGGTGACCAGCTGCATGCATGGAATTTAGTAAAGGTGGATGGCTCATGGTACCATGTCGATACGACTTGGAATGATACCGAGCCAAATGAACCTTATGCCATTTCATACGAATATTTTTTATTAAATGACGCCCAAATTAGCGTCGATCATCTATGGGTAACTGAAAACTACAAAGCAGCTACAGGAAATGCCTTTAACTTTATGCATGATATGTGGTATGCAGATACCGTGGATGATGTCATTTACTACAATAGTATTAGCGACGCGACGGTGTACTCGTATGATTCCTCGAATAATACCAACAAACAAATCACAGATACTGCTTGCTACTATTTAGCCGTTTACGACGAGGCGATTTATTGTAGTGATTACGATAATGCAGGTTTCTTAACGAAAATATATATAGAAGACGGTTCCGAAGAAGTCTTATTAGAAGAAGAGGTTTTAAATTTATTCATCGACAATGGCACACTTTACTATGAAACAATTGGCGGTGAGACTTACGAAGAAGCACTATAACTAGACTACTCCCTCTAAGCACAGACTTAAAGGGAGTATTTTAAAATTAGGAACAAAATTAACCTTATTATTTGTTAGTATATAGTCTGAAATATATACACAATTTGATAAGTCCTTAAGGAGATGATGTACTTTGTTTAAAAAATTGTATTTCCCTTTACTTTTACTAAGCTCATTGTTATTTGCTTTTGAGGCAAGCACGAGCGAAACGAAACCTTCTTCAGGCAATGATGAAGACTCAAGTCGAAAATACGATTCCCGCTGAAGTATGGGTACAGCATGCATTAGAAAGCAAGTGGTATTTATTGGCTAATACACCTGATCTCGCTGACCGTGAGTATAATTCAAATTTTATTAAAGATACTACTCATATAGGATGGAAAAACCGAGTGTATCTTCCCCAAAAGCTACATCAATTTTGATGGCCCATGAAATTACCCTCCAAAGCAAATCCATCTATTCGTATCACAGGCACGATAATACATTAATTCCTATTTAATACTAACTTCACATTCCTCCATTACACCTATTATGATTTCAATTATATGAGGAGGTAAATCATGAAATTTTTGAAAAAATGGTGTTCATTAGCTTTAGCAAGTACCATGGTGCTCTCATCTCTTAATATTGCGCAACCTGAGGTACATGCAGCGAAAAAACCAACAAATGTAATCATGCTTGTCATGGATGGGAGTAGTAACAATGCCATTACACTTTCCCGTTGGTATAAAGGTGAAAGCTTAGCTTTGGATGACATTTTAACAGGTGCTGTGCGTACTTATTCTGCAGAATCTGCGATTACTGACTCCGCCCCAGCTGCAACAGCATTAGCAACTGGTCATAAATCCAACGCTAAATACATCGGCATTTTACCTTCTATTATTAACTCACCAGGACTTGAACAAATTACAAAAGAGGACGCTTTCAAACCTGTAGCAAATGTTTTAGAAGGCGCTAAGCAAAAAGGAAAAGCTACTGGCATTATTTCCACTTCAGAAATCCAACATGCGACACCTGCAAGCTTTTCGGCTCATGTCAAAAATAGAAAACAATATGATGACATTGCTGAGCAACAAGTTTACCAAAACATTGATGTTGTTTTAGGTGGTGGGCTAGAATCGTTAGCACCCGGTCCTACAAAAAAAGCACGTAAAGATGGCGAAAATTTACTATCAGTTCTTAAGGACAAGCGGTACACTTTCGTGCAAACTCGTGAAGAACTATTACAGAGCCAATCAGATAAACTTTGGGGAAGCTTTGCACTAGGTGCACTTGCCTTCGATTTTGACCGAAAAGCGACAGCAATCAATCAGCCTACGCTAGCAGAAATGACAGGTAAAGCGATTGAGACGCTAAAAAAAGATAAGGACGGTTTCTTCTTATTTGTAGAAGGGAGTAAAGTTGATTGGGCGGCACATAACAATGACACAATCGGCATGATCAGTGAAATTTTATCGTTTGATGATGCTGTTAAAGTAGCAATTGATTTTGCAAAAGAAGACGGTAATACGATGATAATAGCTGTTACAGACCACGGAAACAGTGGAATTACAATGGGGAATGCCAATACAACACATACGTATTCTAGTATTCCGGTTTCTGCTTACATTGATCCTCTGAAAAAAGCAACGATGACAATTGAGGGTGCTTTAAGCCAATTAAAAACAGATAGATCCAATCTTGTCGAAGTGGCAGCACTTTACGGCTTGGATAACTTAACAAGGGATGAGTTTGCTACACTAAATTCGGCAAGAAACCTAGGCAGTAAAATGGTGGAGATGCTAGCAAATCGGGCTAATATCAGCTTTACAACTGGTGGTCATACAGGCGAGGATGTTTTCCTATATTCTTACGGTCCAAGTAAGCTTACTGGACTCGTGGAAAACACAGACATAGCCCTTGCTATGGCCAGGTTTATGGGCTTTGATTTAGGCAAACTAACGAATCATTTATATGTTCCTGCTACAAAATCATTAACTGCTAAAGGTTTTACAACTAATATCGATGTATCTGATGCAACAAATCCTAAATATATTGCTAAAAAAGGGACTCTGACTGTTACAATTCCAGTCAACAAGAACATCGCGATTTTTGAGCAAGTTTCAACAAATGGCGAAGTATCTACAAAGACGCAAACATTTAATACAATCAATATCTATAACGGTACTGATTTCTACGTTTCGGAAAAATTACTAAAAACAATTCAATAAGTTCAAATGCAAAAAAACGGTCTTTCTCCATTATTTATGAGGCAGACCGTTCACTTTGTTGAAAAACATTTACGTCAATAAATTATTTGTTAACGTTTATGAGAGTTTGTTCAAGGGCCCCGTTTATTTCCGTTCCAGGCGGACGCATTCCACTCCAATCAACTAGAATTTTCTTATCAAAATAGTGAAAGAAAGTGGACCAATCTAATTTTGAATGAAGAGAAAAGGACTACTGTATAGGTGGGTATCTTGCAATGAACTGATGGTATTACTTGTATTATTTTTTATTCATCATCCAAAGTTAAGGATAGAGTTTGATGAAAGTACATATTAATTTTAGATTGCTGGTTGATTGGAGTGGAGGTTGGGCGACTCCTGGGGGATTAGCGTCCCAGATGAGACCCTGGAGCGAGCGTATAGGGGAACGAAGGCTAAAACCGTCACGTCCTGTGACAATTTATCTGCGCGAAAGCGAAGCGACAGCAGCACACGCCTTCGTGACCAACATTGTGTTGCCCCGAGGCGTCTCATCGGACGCCCCCGGAAAGCGCCCAGCCGGAACGGAAATCCCCCCTTGTTACTGTAGTTAAAGGAGCTTTTAAGTTTGGTGTAGAGACCTTTTTTAAGAACGATCCATTCACGCAATTTCTATGGACAAGATACTTTATCAACAGAATGAAAAGGCCCGTCCCATTATTGAGACAGACCTTTTTTCATTTTAACGTAAGACTTCTTTTACATAGTGTGCCATTTGTCCACTGACACTACTTAGTTTTTCAATAGCCTCACTAAATTGTTGGACAAGTTCAGCTTGCTCATTAGAAGCCATTTGTACTTGTTCCATACTTTCCATTAAAGATTGTACATTACTTGTAATAGTCTTTAATGATGTTTCGATTTGCTCTGTTGCTGTAGAAGTTTCACTTGAAAGCTTACGAACCTCTTGTGCCACGATATTGAAACCTGCACCGAATTGTCCTGCTCTTGCTGCCTCAATTGAAGCATTCAGCCCTAGTAGATTCGTTTGTTTTGAAATAGTCTTTATGAAATCCGTCACATCATTAGAACGCTGCGAATTTTCTAATGCTTGTCTTGAGCGATCTGTCATCGTTTCACTTGTCGCAGATAATTCTTCTGAATGAGCAGCAACAGCAGTCACCTTAAGCTGTAAATCATTAATGATAGCCTCTAGACTTTTCATATATTCTTCAACTTTTTGTTGTGCTTCTACTGGAAATATAAAGCTTAACGCGCCAACAACCTTACCATTTTCACGCACCGGATAAATTTCACTATTCATCGGTGAACCGAACATTTCTACTGGTATATCCATTTTTAAAATTTGACCCTGAAATACTCTGCGTAATTCCGGTGAATCATCAATAATCGTACCCTGTTTTAAATGTAATTTCACTTTTGAACCTTCTAACACAAATACCACTGATCGCGTTTCTATATCGTTTAATGTAATCGCAATTTCTTTGTCGAACACTTCATGAAACATTGGCAAAGTTTCTACTAATGACTGCATAATACCCATCTATATTCCCCCTTATTTTCTATTTTACTCCAATTAATTATGTAAAAAAAGGGATGTTCCAAAAGTATTTACATGCTTTTAGAACATCCCAAGTGTTGCTAGAACTTATTTTAGGTTATAGAAAGAATTTAAACCATTGAACTGAGCAGTTGCACCAAGTTGGTCTTCAATGCGAAGAAGTTGGTTGTATTTAGCTACGCGGTCTGTACGAGATGGAGCACCTGTTTTAATTTGACCAGCGTTTGTAGCTACTGCGATATCAGCAATAGTCGCATCTTCTGATTCACCAGAGCGGTGAGAGATTACTGCTGTGTAACCAGCACGTTTTGCCATTTCGATAGCATCAAATGTTTCTGTAAGTGTACCAATTTGGTTAACTTTGATAAGGATTGAGTTACCAACGCCTTGTTCAATACCAGCAGATAATTTTTTCGTATTTGTAACGAATAAATCGTCTCCTACTAATTGTACACGAGAACCGATACGGTCTGTTAGTAATTTATGACCAGCCCAGTCGTTTTCGTCTAAGCCGTCTTCGATAGAGATGATTGGGTATTTAGAAGTTAACTCTTCGTACCAATCAACCATTTCTTCAGAAGTTTTTACAACGCCTTCACCAGCTAAGTGGTATTTGCCGTCTTCTTTGTTAAATAGTTCAGATGAAGCTACATCCATTGCAAGACGTACTTCTTCGCCTGGTTTGTAGCCAGCTTTTTCGATTGCTTCAAGAATAACAGTGATTGCTTCTTCGTTTGAACCAAGGTTTGGTGCGAATCCACCTTCGTCACCTACAGCTGTATTGTAGCCTTTGTTTTTAAGAACGTCTTTTAAGTTATGGAAGATTTCAGCACCCATGCGTAATGCGTGGCGGAAAGACTCTGCACCAACAGGCATAACCATGAACTCTTGAATATCTACGTTGTTATCAGCGTGAGCACCACCGTTGATGATGTTCATCATTGGCACTGGTAGTTGTTTTGAATTGAAACCACCAAGGTATTGATAAAGAGGTAGATCTAAATAATCTGCCGCAGCGTGTGCTACTGCCATAGATACACCTAGGATTGCGTTAGCACCTAGTTTACCTTTGTTTTCAGTACCATCAAGCTCGATTAAAGCTTGGTCAACAACTACTTGGTCAAGAACAGAATAGTTTCCTTCTAATTCTTGTGAAATAATTGTATTTACGTTTTCAACTGCTTTTAATACACCTTTGCCAAGGTAACGAGATTTGTCACCATCGCGTAATTCAACTGCTTCGTATTCACCTGTAGATGCACCTGATGGCACGATTGCACGACCAAAAGCACCTGACTCTGTAAATACTTCTACTTCTACTGTTGGGTTACCACGTGAGTCTAAAACTTCGCGAGCATATACTTGTGTAATAAATGGCATAATCAATTCTCCTCTTTTTCAATTAATGATTTTCCTGTCATTTCAACAGGTTGTGAAACCTCTAATAATTCTAACATGGTTGGCGCCAAATCGGCTAAAATGCCACCATTTCGTAATATTAAATTCGATTTTGTCACAATTACCGGAACCGGATTTGTTGTATGTGCTGTCATCGGTTTTCCTTCTAAAGTTAACACTTCATCAGAATTCCCGTGGTCAGCTGTAATAATAGCTGCACCACCTTTAGCAAGCAGGGCATCTACTACTTTACCAAGACATTCATCTACTGTCTCAATTGCTTTAATTGTCGGCTCTAACATACCACTATGCCCAACCATATCTGGGTTTGCAAAGTTCAATATAATGCCGTCAAATTTATCTGAAGCAATCGCTTCTAGCAATGCTTCTGTTACTTCATAAGCACTCATTTCTGGTTTTAAATCATACGTCGCTACTTTTGGAGAAGCGATTAAAATACGTTCCTCACCAGCGAATGTCTCCTCACGGCCACCACTCATAAAGAAGGTAACGTGTGGATATTTTTCAGTTTCTGCAATACGAAGTTGTGTTTTACCATTTGCAGCTAACACTTCACCAATCGTATTTTTCAAATTGTCATTTTCATAAGCAACTTGCGCAGTCACTTCATCGCTATAATGCGTAAAGGACACGAATTTTAAATTTTTCGGATGATTTGCAGAAAGTTCAAAGCCATCGAAATCATTATTTGTAAATACTTTTGAAAGTTGAATTGCTCGGTCAGGACGGAAGTTGAAGAAAATTACTGCGTCATTGTCAGCAATTGTCGCTACCGACTTGCCTTGTTCTTGGATGCTAAACGGCACAACAAACTCATCAACCACATCTTTTTCATACGATTCCTTCACGCCAGCAACTGCACTCTCTGCCGTGCTCCCAACACCATCGACTAGTACGTTATACGTCAGTGCTACACGGTCCCAGCGTTTGTCGCGGTCCATTGCATAATAACGACCATGGATCGATGCGAACTTACCAACACCAATAGAAGCCATTTGTTTTTCAGTTTCTTCGATGTACCCAAGTGCTGTTGCAGGACCAACATCACGACCATCTAAGAAACCATGTACAAATACATCCTCTAGACCTTGCTGTTTTGCAAGTTTCAATAGCGCAAACATATGCTCATAATGGCTATGCACACCACCATCAGATAATAACCCCATTAAATGAAGTTTAGAGTTATTTGCTTTTACATGCGCTACTGCATCTAAGAATGCTTGATTTGTAAAGAAGTCACCTTCACGAATCGATTTGTTCAAGCGAGTTAAGCTTTGGTACACGATTCGACCAGCACCGATATTTAAGTGCCCAACTTCAGAGTTCCCCATTTGACCGTCTGGTAACCCTACTGCTTCACCAGCCGCTGTTAATGTTGAATGAGGGAATTTACTCCAATAACGATCGAAGTTTGGTTTCTTCGCTTGTGCTACTGCATTTCCGAATGTCTCATCACGAAATGCAAAACCATCTAAAATAATTAGTGCTACTGGCTTTTTAGGCATTTGCTGCTGCCTCCAATAATTTTAAATATGACTCTGTTTGAAGACTTGCACCGCCAACTAAAGCGCCATCGATATGCTCTTTAGAAAGTAGCTCTACAATATTATCAGGTTTCACACTTCCACCGTATTGTATACGAACAGATTTTGCTGTTTCTGCATTGTATAATTTTTCAACAACTGCACGAATAGCTCCACATACTTGGTTTGCATCGTCTGCTGTAGCAGTTTTGCCTGTGCCGATTGCCCAAATTGGTTCATATGCAATCACCATATGCTCCACTTCTTGCGCTGTAAAACCTTTAAGTGCAGCAGTAATTTGACCAGCTACTTTTTGTTCAGTCGTACCCGCTTCACGTTCTTCTAACGTTTCACCACAGCAAATAATTGGCACAATATTATGCGCGAGAGCCGCTGCAACTTTTTTGTTGATCGCTTCATCTGTTTCATTATAATATTCACGACGTTCTGAATGACCTAAAATCACATAGTCCACGTCAATGCTTGCTAATTGTGTAGGGCTGATTTCCCCTGTGAATGCACCTTCGTTTTCGTAGTGCATATTTTGAGCACCGATTGCAAGATCTGATTCACCCGCAACTTGTACAAGAGTCGGTAAATAAATAGCTGGTGCGCAAATAACTGCGTCCACTTTATCATTTGAAGGAATTTTGTCCAATACAGTATCAACAAATTGAACTGCCTCTTCAAATGATTTATACATCTTCCAGTTACCTGCAATAATTGGTTTACGCATGGATAGTGCCTCCCATAACTTATTTATCGTTTAACGCTAGAATACCTGGTAGTTCCTTACCTTCCATTAACTCTAAAGAAGCTCCGCCACCAGTTGAGATGTGGTCCATTTTATCAGCAACGTTGAATTTTTCTACTGCCGCAGCTGAGTCACCGCCACCGATCACAGTGTAGCCAGCTGTTGCTGCCATTGCGTCAGCTACAGTTTTTGTACCATTTGCGAATTTATCCATTTCAAACACACCCATTGGTCCGTTCCAAATGATTAGCTTTGAATTTTTGATAACTTCAGCGTATTTTGCTGCAGTTTTCGGTCCAATATCTAGACCCATCCAGTCTGATGGAATTGCATCTACATCGACCACTTTTGTTTCTGCATCTTTTGAGAATTCATTCGCAACTACTGCATCGATAGGCATATGTAGCTGCACGCCTTTGTCTTTCGCTTTTTGAATGAATCCTTTTGCTAATTCAATTTTATCTTCCTCTAAAAGAGACTGTCCGACATCATAACCTTGTGCTTTAAGGAACGTGTAAGATAATCCACCACCGATAATTAAATGATCTACTTTTTCAAGTAAGCTTTCAATTACGCCGATTTTATCTTTTACTTTCGCACCACCGATAATCGCTGTAAATGGACGCTCTGGCTCTGATAATGCTTTACCAAGCACATCTAATTCTTTTTCCATTAAGAAACCTGCTACAGCTGGGACATGTTTTGCAATACCTTCAGTTGAAGAGTGTGCGCGGTGAGCTGCACCGAATGCATCATTAACATAAACATCTGCAACACGAGCAAATTGTTCTGCAAGTGTCGGATCATTTTTCTCTTCACCCGCATGGAAGCGTACGTTTTCAAGTAGCACAATGTCTCCATCTTGCATTTTTGCAACCGCTGCCTCTACTGCTTCACCAATTGACTCATCCAATTTTGTAACCGGCTTACCAATTAGTTCAGCTAATCGAACGCCAACTGCTGTTAGACGCATATCTTCTTTAACTTCACCTTTTGGACGACCTAGGTGAGAAGCTAAAATAACTTTTGCACCTTGCTCTACTAAATACTTAATCGTTGGAATTGCTGCGCGAATACGTGTTTCGTCTGTGATTGCACCGTTTTCCATTGGTACGTTGAAATCTACTCGTACAAAAACTCGTTTACCTTTTACATCAATATCTTGCATCGTCTTCTTGTTTAACATGAAGAAACCCCCTTCAAAGTTGGTTGGTTATTAGGTGTAAGTGTTTCACCCATCTTGGTGCTACACACTCTTTCCCGCTACCTGATTTTCGAAAATGGACATTTACTAGCTCTATTCGTAGCAAAAGTTATTTCATAATGATCGGTAATAACTTAAAACGTATATTTTATCAAAAAAGGAGTAAGGATAAATGTTCCTTACTCCTTTTACCCTCGTATATTATATCTTTTTGATATTATAAAGGCTATACTTTTTAAACGTAAAAAGTGGTATTATGACACACTTTTTACTTCGTTTTACGAATTATGACACTTATTTGTTGTTGATACCGCGTTTATACACATAAAGTGCTAAATCCATTAAACGAGTTGAATAGCCAACTTCATTGTCATACCAAGCTAGAACTTTCACCATGCGGTTTTCCATAACCATTGTTGAAAGACCATCAACAGTTGAAGAGTGATTGTTACCATTGTAGTCAATTGATACTAATGGAAGGTCGTTGTAACCTAAGATACCTTTTAGTTCACCTTCAGCAGCTGCTTTTAATGCTGCGTTGATTGACTCTTTAGTAACTTCTTCTTTAAGTTCTACTACTAAGTCTACGCAAGATACGTTTGGTGTTGGTACACGCATAGAGAAACCATCTAATTTACCTTTTAATTGTGGTAAAACTTTAGATACCGCTAAAGCTGCACCAGTAGTTGTTGGAATCATTGACACTGCACCTGCACGAGCACGACGAGCATCAGCGTGTGGTAAATCTAAGATGCGTTGGTCGTTAGTGTATGAGTGAATTGTAGTCATCATACCGCGCACGATACCGAATTTCTCATCTAATACTTTTGCTACTGGAGATAAGCAGTTTGTTGTACAAGATGCATTTGAGAATACATCATCTGTTTCTGGGTTATATTCTTCGTTGTTAACACCCATTACAAATGTTGGCATACCGTTACCTGGCGCAGAAAGAATTGCTTTTTTCGCCCCTGCTTGAATATGCATGCCTACTTCTTCCTTCGTCTTGAATCGACCTGTACATTCAAGAACTACGTCTACACCTAGTTCGCCCCAAGGTAATTTAGAAGGATCTTTTTCAGCTGATACTTTAATTTTTTTGCCGTTCACTACGATAGAATCGCCTTCTGCATGTACATCAGCTTCATAGACACCGTGTACTGAATCATATTTCAATAAATGCGCAAGTTGAGCCGCATCTGTTAAATCATTAATTGCTACTACTTCGATTTCTTCATGCTTCATTGCCTCACGAAATACTACACGTCCAATACGTCCAAATCCATTAATCGCTAATTTTAATGCCATCGTCAATTCCTCCAATAATGTTCTAATATATTTTTTACAGTAAACTTTCAGCTATAGCCTTCGCTGTCGCTTCATCTGTTATAAAAACAGTTTGCTTTGGCGCTACCTTAAAATAAGATAAAATCGCACTCACTTTTTGTTTACCTGCTGCTACTGCTATTAAGTTATTACATTTTTTTACTTGTTCGAGTTGGATACCAATCGTACGAATACGATGCACAATTTCACCATCGGCATTGAAATAATAGCCGAATGCTTCACTGACAGCCCCTTTCTCCTCAAGAATTCGTAAATCATCGGGTGAAGAATTACGACGAATCGCCATTTCCTCTGCGGAACCAATCCCATGAATTACACAATCTGACTGATCATAGTATTGCATCATGTCAACTACCATCGGCTCTGTTAACATCGCCTGATACGCTTGTTCACTCAAATGTTCGG
Source organism: Lysinibacillus sp. NPDC097287 (assembly GCF_044761695.1). Taxonomy (NCBI): domain Bacteria; kingdom Bacillati; phylum Bacillota; class Bacilli; order Caryophanales; family Bacillaceae; genus Lysinibacillus; species Lysinibacillus sp. NPDC097287. The sequence goes on along the minus strand of NZ_JBIWCX010000015.1, from coordinate 52,278 downwards.
GTAAAAATAGCGTTCGGTATTGTGCATTCATTTTCGCAGCAAACATTGCGACGAGAGTATTTGCCTGCATTTGCATTTCATGACCAATACCACCTCGTGCTGCGACAAATGTAACGTTTTGTCGCGTATCATCCAATTGTAAAAATTGGGCTAATGATGCGACTGTTTTGCCACCAGTGACAGCGACAATTTGTCCGCTACTAATCGACTCATTGAACTGCCTTGCCGCTTCCTTACCGAGTAACGTTAACACTGTCTCATCTTCATCGTAATTGCCAGGTACAACAATAACACTTTGTACACCTAAACCCTTTTTAAGCGTTAAGGCAAGCTGTGTTAATCCAGTCCATTCATATACCATTTCTTGCAATTTTTCGATTACAGCTAAACCGTCCTCAGTACATAACATTCCCGATTTATCCGATTCTAATAACACTTGCTCACGTAAAATTTCAGTTTCTTTGCGAACTTCCCGCTCAGTCATTTTTAACGTCTCTGCAAGAACTCGTCGTCCAATCGGTTGCATGAGCTGTACCGTTTGCAAAATTCGATACCTCGTTAGGAGGAGTTGGTACATCTCTGGAAGCAATTTTTTCTGTGCATCATGTGTCGATAAAATGTTGATCCACCCTCCCTTAATCAAGGTGGGACATTTTCAGTCCCGATGTATAATTTTATGTCCCACTTACAATTTGATTATAATATGAAGAACAAGAAAATACAATTTATTTTATCAAAAAAAAGCACTTTTTATACAAGTGCTTCTGCTAAGGTTGCGTAATCCAAATTTCCATATTGCAGAATCCGACCTTCTTTTTCCACCACAGGGATCATTAACATATACTTTTCATGTATAGCATCATCTTCTTCAATATCAATGATTTCAATATCAAAAGCTATATCTTCCTGAACGAGCTTCAATGTACGAAGTCCGTCTACACACAATTCACAATTTGCTCTACTATAGTATTTCACATTCATGTAAAAGCACCTCCTGCCTTTCATTATAAAAGGCTGAGCAGGAAGGTCAATTCCTGCTCAGCCTCAATATCATTATTTTAAATGGCTATCTAAAAATTTAATCATCGCATTATAAAACTCAATGCGGTTTTCTTCGTTTGCAAAGCCATGTCCTTCATTTTCTTTCAGCATGTACTCTACATCAACACCTCTTGCTCGTAGTGCTTCAACGATTTGGTCAGACTCTGCTTGATTAACACGTGGATCGTTCGCACCTTGTGCTACGAATAATGGTGTTTTAATTTTATCTGCATGGAACACTGGTGAAACTGCTGTTAATAACTCTTTATCTTTCTCTGGATGTCCAATACGCTCATAGAACATATTTCGTGTCGTTTCCCAAGTTGGTGGGATTGTCTCTAATAGTGTAAATATATTTGAGACGCCGACATAGTCAACAGCAGCTGCATATAAATCTGGTGTAAACGTAATACCTGCTAATGTTGCATAGCCTCCGAATGATGCACCGTAAATACCAATACGCTCCGGATCAGCAATACCTTGATCAATCGCCCACTGTACGCCGTCTGTTATATCATCTTGAATTTTGAGACCCCATTGTTTGTTTCCAGCTTGTAGGAATTCTTTGCCGTAGCCTGTTGATGAACGGAAATTCACTTGTAACACTGCATAGCCACGGTTCGCGAGAAGTTGGACTTCCGGGTTAAAGCCCCACATATCACGTGCCCATGGACCACCATGCGGGTTAACGATTAGCGGTAAATCTTCAGCCTTCTTATTTTTCGGTAATGTTAAATAGCCGTTAATTGTTAGACCATCTCGGCTCTTATAAGAAATCGGATGCATCTCTGCCAAGTCTTCTGGTTTTAACCAAGAGCTTAAATTTGCTAACTCTGTCAATTCATCTGTTGTAGAATCATAGTAATAATATTTTCCGTATACCGTGTCGCTTGAAATACTCACGATGAATTTTGTCATTTCTTTGTTGTAATCGTTAATACCGAACTCGCTTTCCGTTACCCCTAGCTTGTTTTGAATTTTACGGAAAATCTGCTCAAAGTTATTATCAAAAAACTTGTAATGTACTTTATCAGTTACGTAAGCACCGTATAATATTTTGTCTTGCTGAGGACTGTATAATACAGCGGCTACATCCACATCTGGATGGGACATTATAACCGTCTCTTTACCTTCTAAATCATATTTAACAACCTCGACTTTATCTCTTCCTTTGTTAGATGTTGCATAAATGTATTTATTGTCTTTTGAGAATGCGAGTGGGTATACTTCATCCCCTGCCTTCATCTCGATAAATGGCTTAAATTCATCTTTTTCTGTTTCACGATATAAAACAACACCTTCTACACCATCAGAAACTAACGCCAGTCGAATATTTCCTTCTCGATCTGCTACCCAGTCAACAACATTCCCAGGATTTTTTGCAACTAGTGTTGTTTTACCTGTTTTCACATTAAACTTATAAACATCAAATAATGTTGCATCTTCTTTATTCATCATAATCAGTATTTCATCTTTAACACCTTCTAGTTCACTTACTACTCCCACTGTTACTCCTGGATAAGGCGTTAAATCTTTTTCCTCTCCTCCATTAAATGTTGAAGAATAAATATGGAAATTTTCATCGCCTCCATTATCCTTTACATAAAGTAGCGTGTCATCTTTCCAGAAGAATCCCCCTACATTACGATCCTTTGAGTTTGAAACGCGAACTGGTTCACTATCATCATTCATTTTTTTCACAAATACATTTAAACGATTTTCCCACTCAGAAGTAAATGTAATGTAATTACCATCCGGTGAAAGTACATAGCCGAAGTCTCCAGGATTCCGCATAAAATCATCTACCGAAATTTCTTTTACACCCTTATCATCTGTAGGATTTTTAATATTCAGACAATTATTCAGAATAATCGTTGCATCTTTTTCAGTAATTGTAGTAAATTCATTTGAAATTCCTTTAAACAGACCTAGCTTGTCCGCTTTTGCTTTGTATTCAGTTAGACTTTTTTCATTTTCCTCCTGACCAAGCGCTCTTACCAAAATACGTGCAACTTCATCATGCTTAATATAAAAATTTAAGTTTTTCAACTCTCCATCTTTAACCCATTCAGCAATTACTTGCTGACGCATTGTGTCTGAACCATGTTGAAACGTTAAAGTAGTTACAGCCAAATCAAGAAATCCCTTCACCGATAAACGATCTTCTTGCGTCTCTGCAAGCACACTCTTGTTCGGTTCATTAACTGCCCGTACTTCCTGCATTGTGACAGGATAGACAGCAGATGCAGTTAAAATGACTGCTAATGATGCCGATAAAAATCTCTTTTTCAAATTGACCCCTCCTTATATCAGTTCTCGTTATATCGAATGTCGATACAAGAAAATTATACCAATCACAGCATAATTGTCAATATTTGAAATAAATGTTTTTTAATATGTATATTTTACAAAATGGTGCATAGTTTTTTCCTCTCCAATGCAAATTTTTCTCTCAATGCAACTGTACAAATAGCCTAAATCACACATATTACAACCTTTCCATTCTCGTATGAAAAACAAAAATTCAACCATACTACATATTGCATCAAAAATTGTCACAGAGGAGGAATTTTTTTGTCACAATCGTTTTCTAATGATCAACCGAATACATCATCATTCAATCAACAACAAAGCCTTAATCACGGTGGTCACGAAATGATGGACATGCATGAAACAATCGGTGAGATTATTGCAGGGCTCAATCAATCCATTATTTTACGTCCACATGTAAAAGACCCCGAACTGCTTAATATTTTAGATCGCCAATATAATTTCACAATTGGCGCCTATAACACCATTGTTGAATCCTATAACACAGGTCATGACCCATCTGTACCAACCGGTCGCTATCAAATGGAAACAGGTAATAACTTCACATATGGCTTAAAACCTGGTCAACCGAAAAAACCGATGCAAAATGCAAATGAAATTAACGACGAAATAATTTCAGGTTTTTTACTCGGTGCTCATAAAGGCGCAGCAAAAGGGATGACTGGCACAGCCCTGGAGACAACTAATCCAGTAGTTCGCCGCGTAGTTGCTGATAGTATCCCCAACTGTATCGAGATGGCATACGAAATATCGATTTACCAAAACAAACATGGCTACTATCAAGTGCCACAATACTCAGAACAAGATATGCGTCAAATGCTCGATGCCTTTGGAACCTCAAAAAACCCTCTCCATTAAAACAAAAACCATTCAATGCTACTACGCTTTGAATGGTTTTTCTTCTTATAATATTTTTCCTAAAAAAGCTTTTGTTCGTTCATTATGTGGATTGCCGAAAAGCTCATCTGGTGTTCCTTCTTCTACTATAAAACCACCATCCATAAAAACAACTCGATCACCAACCTCACGAGCAAATCCCATTTCGTGTGTTACAACAATCATTGTCATTCCTTCAGATGCTAAATTTTTCATAACATCCAACACTTCTTTTACCATCTCTGGATCTAACGCTGAAGTCGGTTCATCAAAAAGAATAGCTTTTGGCTTCATCGCTAATGCACGGGCAATAGCAACACGCTGCTGTTGACCACCTGAAAGCTGCTCAGGATAATTATACGCCTTACTATCAAGACCCACTTTTTTAAGTAGCTCATGTCCAAGTATCTCTGCGTCAGCACGTTTCATATTACGAATTTGCATCGGTGCCATTGTTATATTATCAATGACTGTCATATGTGGGAAAAGATTAAATTGTTGAAATACCATGCCGACCTCTGAACGAATTGCATTGATATTTGTCTTTGGATCGTTGATTTTTACATTCTCAATGTAAATTGCACCATCCGTTACCTCTTCAAGCATATTAATGCAGCGTAAAAATGTACTTTTCCCTGAACCAGAAGGGCCAATCACACAAACAACTTGCTTTTCATGAATCTCATAATCAATACCCTTTAATACTTCTAGTTTACCAAAATATTTGTGTAAGTTTTCAATTTTAATCATCGCGCTATCCGCCCTTCTGCTCTACGAGGGACATAGCTATTACTAAAACGCTTCTCTATAAATGCTACAATTTTCGTTACACCATACGTTAATATTAAATACAATAAAGCTGCCACAATATACGGCTCCCAGAATCGGAAGCTTGCACCCGCCACCACTTGCGCTGCATATAAAATATCTGGTGCTGCAATGATTGTCACAAGTGATGAATCTTTTAACAATGCGATAAATTCATTGCCTAACGGTGGAATCATGCGCCTAAATGCTTGCGGTAAAATTACTTTACGCATCGCTTGATTATGTGTTAAACCAAGTGATCGCGCTGCCTCCATTTGCCCTTTGTCGATACTTTGAATACCTGCACGGAAAATTTCAGCATTGTATGCTGCACAGTTTAAAACTAGTGCGGTAATACCAGACACCATAAAGCCGAGTGAATGGCCAAATATTGTTGGAATTAACGCTAAGTGAATCAATAAAATTTGCACAAGCATCGGTGTTCCACGGAATAAATCCACATAAATCTTTGATGGCCAGTATATCCATTTCTTTTTCGATAACTTTCCCAACCCTAAAAATAAACCTAAGATAATTCCACCAAGATAACCGCTTAGCGTCAAAATTAACGTGATGCCAATACCACGTATAAACATATCACGGTAGTTCCAGACTGTGTCCCATTGTAAATCAAAGATGTCCATCCGAACCCACTTCCCCTTTTTTCAATCAATTAGCAAAAACAAGCATGTCGGTCACCACTTTACCTAATGACCACCCATGCTATATTCTGAAAATCACTTAAAATCCGTACCAGTAATTTCTTTTAATTTCCCGTTGTCTTTAATCTTTTGTAGACCTTCATTTAATAGTGATAGTAACTCTTCGTTCCCTTTACGTACCATGAAGCCATAGTATTCTTTTTCAAAGTTATCATCTTTTACTACCTTAATTTTTGCTTTTGGATTTGCCTTCATATATTCATACACTACTGCATTATCACCAATTGTTGCATCTACGTTACCGTTTAACATTTCTTGAATAGCAATAGGTTGGGTTTTAAATGCCATGATATTTGTACTCGCATCCCCTTGTAGCTTTTTCGCAGCCACATGACCTGTTGCATTAATTTGTACAGAGATTTTTTTATCTTTTAATTCAGCTAATGATTTAATATTAGAATCTTCTTTTACAACAATTAGTAATTGAGATTCATAGTACGGCTCTGTGAAATCGTATGTTTGTTTTCGCTCATCTGTAACCGTAATACCTGATGCACCAATATCAGTTTCTCTGTTTTTAATTGTTTGGAATACTGCCTCCCATCCAGTGTTTTGCCATTCTACTTCAAAATCCATTTCGTCAGCGATTGCTTGCATAACATCTACGTCAATCCCTACGATGTTGCCTTTGTCATCTACTGATTCAAATGGAGCAAATGTTGCTTCTGTTGCTACCTTGTAAACTTTTTTACCTTCACTATCACCCGAAGTACCGCCATCTGATGAAGTATCTTCTTTTGTGCCACATCCCGCTAATACTAGCGAGAATGCAGCAACGATCATTAATAACATCCATAAACGCTTTTTCATAGAACTTCCCCCTAAATAAAATGATTTTCCGATAATGTTTTTACATTTTATTCGGAAATTTTAGATTATTGAGTTAATTATAGTAACAATATAATCTATATACAACATTTATTCATAGAAAGTAATTGTTTTTTCATAAAAACGGATCATCGTAAAAAGGTGGGGATGACATTTGGTAAAGGTGTATAACAATATAAGAATGCTCGTTGATTGGAGTGGAGGCTGGGCGAGTGTAGCTGACGGCATTCGCCTTTCGCTACAGAGCAAAGCTTCCTGGGGGATTAGCGTCACAGATGAGACCCTGGAGCGAGCACCGCGAGTGAAGCGGCTCATCGGACGCCCCCCCCCCCCGGAAAGCGCCCAGCCGGAACGGAAATCAACCCCAAGTTATGATGATGACCCATAAAAATAGAATTATATATTAGAACATAATATAATAAACAATCCTAAACGAATACTTATGCAACTATAAGATAATTTTCAAAATAATATTTAGTTATTTTTTTGCACAAAAAAAGAGTCCCCCTCAGAAAGGGACTCTTTTTCGGACTAGGAAACTAGCCTCACGTTCGGTATGTTCACTAAAAATAATTTGGAGTTATTGCTTTTTTGAAGGTTTGAAAAGATGAAATTGGGGAATAATGCCGATGAAACAGTATTCCTAATTTTATTCCTTCCATCTCCACTAAGCAGGCTGCTAAGCTACTTATCCGGAGAATAAAGCTATAAAATCGATCTATTAAGTCAGTAAAATGGCGCCCTCGGAGGGAATCGAACCCCCAGTGCAAGAACCGGAATCTTACGTGTTATCCATTACACCACGAGGGCAATTGAACATAAAAAAAGTACGCACCTAAAGCCTTCATGACAAAAGCCTGACGGAGAGTATCCTTCGAAACATAACTGCATGGTACTTTAACTACGATCCTTCTATTATACAAATGTCTTGCTTACATTTCAACTACTGTTTTTCTTTTGTTTGAAAAAAATATACTTTTAATAAATTTCGCATTATCAGCGTTAATATTTGACCTTCCCTGACTATAATGTGTATGATAAAGTTACAGCTGAGATATTTTGGTCTATTTCAGCAATAGTAATCGAATTTAGCTTTTTAAGGAGGATTTAACATGAATTTAATTCCTACAGTTATTGAACAAACAAGTCGTGGTGAACGTGCATATGATATCTATTCACGCCTACTTAAAGATCGTATCATCCTTTTAGGTAGTGCTATTGATGACAATGTAGCCAATTCAATCGTTGCACAGCTTCTATTCCTAGAGGCAGAAGATCCAGATAAGGATATTTCACTTTACATCAACTCTCCAGGTGGTTCTATTACAGCTGGTATGGCGATTTACGACACAATGCAATTTATCAAACCTAAAGTACAAACAATTTGTATTGGTATGGCTGCATCAATGGGTGCTTTCCTACTTGCTGCTGGTGAACCAGGTAAACGCTGTGCATTGCCAAATGCAGAAGTAATGATTCACCAACCACTTGGTGGAGCACAAGGTCAAGCGACTGAAATTGAAATCGCTGCGAAACGCATTCTATTCTTACGTGATAAATTAAACACTATTTTATCAGAACGTACTGGTCAGCCACTTGAAGTCATCGCAAGAGACACTGATCGTGATAACTTTATGACAGCTGAACGTGCCAAAGAATATGGTTTAATCGACCACATCTTCAGCCGTAGCGATCGTAAATAACAATAAAAATCCGCCTAGCTTTCAGTAGCTAGGCGGATTTTTTGTCATAGTATTGCAGCAAAGCCTTCTTCTATTAATCAGCTTTTTGAATCAATGTTGCTAAAGATGTAACCGCTTGCTCAGCATCGTTACCCTCACCGCTTAAAACGACTTCCGTCCCTTTAGCGATGGCTAGGCTCATAACGCCCATAATGGATTTTGCATTAACTTTTTTCTCATCTTTCTCAAGAAAAACATCTGCATTGAAGCGATTAGCTTCCTGTACAAACAACGCTGCTTGTCTAGCTTGTAAACCTAACTTTAATTTTACTTCGACTCTTCTCTCAATCATTCGCAAAACTCCCCTTCAGTACCGTTCATCTTTTATTTAATCTTACCTTAATTGTTGTGAAAAGAACAATAAGCGATAATGCATTACTTTCATGCCATAAAAGTATGGAAGCTTAGCCACCTACTTTTTCGCCTCGTCGCAATGCTTCTGCAATTTCATCAATTTTACGTAATCGATGATTGACGCCTGATTTACTCACGGTTCCACTCAATACCATTTCACCTAGTTCTTTCAATGTTACGTCTTGATATTCTACCCTTAATCGTGCAATTTCACGCAATTTTTCAGGTAATTGATCTAAACCTATTGAATTTTCGATAAAACGTATATTGTCGACTTGGCGTAATGCTGCACCAATCGTTTTATTTAAATTCGCAGTTTCACAGTTTACTATACGATTTACACTATTTCGCATATCTCGTAAAATCCGTACATCCTCAAATTTCATCATCGCTTGATGTGCACCGACGATATTTAGAAAGTCAGAAATTTTTTCAGCTTCTTTTAAATAAGTGACAAAGCCCTTTTTACGCTCAATGGTCTTAGCATTGAGGTCAAACTCATTCATTAAATCCATTAGCGCCTCGCCATGCTCTTTGTATAATGAATATACTTCTAGGTGGTAGGCAGACGTTTCTGGATTATTTACCGAGCCCCCTGCTAAAAATGCCCCACGCAAATAGGCTCTTTTTTGACCACTCTTTTTAATCAGCTCTCTTGAAATTGTATGATTAAATTGAAAATCATCCGAAATAATCGCCAAATCAATAAGTAGCTCTCTAGCTCCGTCTCGAACACGACAAATGTAAACGTTATTTTTTTTCAGACGCATTTTTTTTCGTACAAGTAGTTCGACATTATAAGGATACAACTTTTTCATGATCGTATAAAGTCTTCTAGCAATCGCTGCATTTTCCGTTTGTACATCTAAACTTAGTTGCTTGTTCGCAAAAGATAGCGAGCCATTCATACGAATTAACGCTGATACTTCCGCTTTCATACATTGATCATCGGCTTCGACTTGTGTCAGTTCCTTTTTGGTTTCTGAGGCAAAAGACATCTCCTAACCTCCTTTCGTCATTCATTTCTATGTATATGTTTATCTTATCATATACAATAAATTCTCTTTATGAATCAATTATAGTTTTCTTTTTATATTCTTCTACATACTCTACCAGCCATTCTGCAACATTTGTAGCGTTGTGACGTACAGTTCCATCCTGACGTATCGTTGCAATGTCTCGTTGAATAACTTCTAATCCTATACTTTCAAGCATCTCTACATCAAATGTAACTGGTTCTGCTTGCTCTTCTTTATACAATTCTTTTACAGGGTTTGGTAGTGTTTCATCATTTACTAAAATTGCATCTATAAACTTTTCGCCCACATGATCATTAATTGCTTTCACATGATCCCCAGCGGTATACGCAATAGTTTCGCCTTTTTGTGTCATTAGATTACATACATAGATTTTATGGCCTTTTGCACGTACAACTGCCTCTCCAATTTCTTTAACGAGCAAATTAGGAATAATACTCGTATATAAACTTCCTGGCCCGATTAAAATATAATCCGCTCGTTTAATAGCACGGATAGCTTCTGGTAGTGGTTGCACATCTTCTGGCACTAAAAACACATTCTTGATACGCTTATTTGCCTTTGGAATTTTCGACTCACCTTCAACAATGGAACCATCCTCTAGTTCTGCGTGAAGTGAAATCTTTTTATTAGCAGCAGGTATAACGCGACCATGAACTTTTAACACTTTTCCCATCTCACTGATAGCATGGTTAAAATCCCCGGTAATATCCGTTAGAGCTGTTAACATTAAATTCCCAAGTGAATGTCCACTCAATTCCTCTGATGCTGAAAAACGATACTGAAACATTTGCTCCACTAATGGTTCAACATCTGATAATGCAGCAATAACGTTTCGTACATCTCCAGGTGGTGGAATATCATAGTCATCACGTAAACGGCCTGAGGAGCCACCATCATCAGCTACTGTTACAATTGCCGTAATTTCAAAAGGATGATGTTTCAATCCACGTAGTAATGTGGATAGCCCCGTACCGCCACCAATGACGACAAGCTTCGTCTGCTTCTTTTTCATTCACTCAATCCTTTCTACGATTGATGTCACGATGTGTTATAACGGTTTCTTCGTTTTTATTTAAATAAGCTCCAAAATATTCAGCGAGTGTGACAGAACGATGTTGTCCCCCTGTACAACCAAATGCAATGACAAGCTGCGATTTCCCCTCCTGTTTATAAAGCGGAACCATGAACTCAAACAAATCCGTTAACTTTTGAATTAACGTTTTTGTATCTTCTAAAGCAAGTACATACGAGGAAACTTCAGTTTGCAAACCGGTTTTAGGGCGTAATTCTTCTACATAGTAAGGATTTTTTAAAAAGCGCACATCAAATACTAGATCTGCATCTATTGGCATGCCATGCTTAAAACCAAATGACATAACATTGACAGTGAACACACTTTTCGCATCTCTAGCAAATTCTTTTGCAATTTTCTCACGTAATTCTTTTGGTTTCAAATTGGACGTATTGTAAACGGAGTGTGCTCGACCTTTTACTTCTGATAACAATCTACGTTCTTGCTTAATACCTTCTAATGGCAAACCATTCGTTGCTAAAGGATGTGCGCGCCTTGTTTCCTTATACCGACGAACAAGCACCTCATCATCTGCATCTAAAAATAAAATACGTGGAGAAATATCTCCTCCTTGCAACATATGATCTAGTGCACCAATTAAAGAATCAAAAAAATCACCGCCACGCATATCCATTACAGCCGCAATGCGTGTAATATTTTTACCTGTGTCTCGTAGCAATGTTAAAAACGTGGTTAAAAGTGCTGGTGGTAAATTGTCAATACAGTAATATCCTAAATCTTCAAAACTTTGAATTGCTACGGTTTTTCCCGCTCCAGACATACCTGTAATAATGACTAATTCATGTGTACATTGTTGACTATCGCCTACCACTGCATCCAGCTCCTTTAATGTGATTTAGGTTATTAGCGCCATACTCTTCCTTGATGTAAACAGAGGGGAATGTGCTTTCCTTATTCTTCAGACATTTGGATTTTTTCATGTAATAATTCAAAATCTCTTGTATATTCAAATGTACCATATTGAATCCCTGACTGTTCCACGGCAAACAATAAATTTGTCCGGTCTCCTTCAGCCATCGGTAGGTCTTTAAGTTTCTCTATTGGATGCCAGGCAAGTGTTCCTTCTCGTGTTTCCTTAAATAACTCACCTTCAACATCTGTTGCGACAAATGTGTAAAGCATCCATTCATCAATTGTTTCTTTATCTTCTTTAATGACCATTGTATAAACACCTTTTAAATGTGTATGCAATGGCGTTACATTTGTTTCTTCTTTAAATTCACGAACGGCCGCTTCATAAATTGATTCGCCGCTTTCCATTTTACCGCCCGGTGCTACATACCAACCACGTCTCGGCTTTTGAAGTAATAAAACTTGACCATCCTTTACCGCTAGTAAGTTTGCAATTCTTTGCATAGGCACACCTCTAATCTCTTTCACATTCTCCCCCTATTATAACAAGACCAGTGCACTGTATACAAAGGATAGTCCTACCTACTCTGCCCGTAGCACAAAAAAGCAGGTTGTTCTCACCTATTTAGGCGGGAACAACCTACTAAACAAAATAAAAGGGGGATTGCTAATTACACTTTTTATACTACAGCTTTTATATGTCATACAAGTTACAGCCATATTAAAACTGTGTTAAAAATTGTCTTTTTTTACGCGTTGATTTTTTCCATTAACTCTTCGATATAGTGTTGAGCCGTTTGTGCTGCAATACTACCATCGCCCGTTGCAGTTACAATTTGACGTAATGTTTTTTCACGAACGTCACCTGCTGCAAAAATACCAGGTACAGCAGTTTCCATGTTTTCATTTGTTACGATATAACCAGCATCGTTTAAAATACCAAGTGATTCAAATGGTTTTGTTAATGGCAACATACCAATGTAAACAAATACACCATCAGTAGCAAATTCTGTTTCACTACCATCAACTGTTGATTGTAAAGTTACGCTTCCTACTTTACCGTTTGCTTCATTAATTTCTTTCACTGTTGCGTTCCAGATGAAATCAATTTTATCGTTTGCAAAGGCACGATCTTGAAGAATTTTTTGCGCACGTAATTTATCACGACGATGAACAATTGTTACTTTATCAGCAAAGCGAGTTAAGTAAACACCCTCTTCAACTGCTGAGTCACCGCCACCTACGACAACAAGATTTTTTTGTTTAAAGAATGCACCGTCACATACTGCACAATAACTAACACCACGGCCACCAAGTTCTTTTTCACCTGGCACACCCATTTTTTTATATTCTGCACCTGTTGAAAGAATAATTGCACGTGTTTTAAATTCTTTCGCTCCAGCTTTAATTGTTTTATATTCTTCACCGTTGATGATTTCAGTTACATCGCCGTAAGCATATTCAGCACCGAATTTTTTCGCATGATCAAACATTTTTGTAGAAAGTTCAGGGCCTAAAATTGTATCAAAACCTGGGTAATTTTCTACTTCTTCCGTATTAGCCATTTGGCCACCTGGAATACCACGCTCAAGCATCAATGTAGAAAGGTTGGCACGTGAAGTATATACTGCAGCAGTCATCCCAGCAGGACCTGCACCGATAATTATGACATCATAAATTTTTTCTGACATGGATATTGCCTCCTAAAAATTCAATGCTTTTCTATTATAACATTTGTATATTCATCGTATGTTAAACACCAAAGTTATTCAACTAAGTTGCTCAAAAGCGACGCTATTGGTCTTCGTTTTCTGGTAAGAAATCTAAAATTTCTTCAATATATTTAGATAGTGTTGAAACAGAAATTTCATATTGTTCAGCAATTGCTTTCTTCGTCACCTTTAACATACGTGACGAACGGAATAAATAATCATTTGCTCCTGCTATTGCTTCTGGATTCGTAAAGCGATAATTTCCATCCAAAGCACGCTCACATAGTACGAACCACATTTGGAACATCGGAACTACAACTGTCGTTAACTTACCGTATTGTTCGAATAAAACTTCTGGTACTTTCACAGCACGTAAAAAACTAGCCTCAAGTTTATTTTTCTCATCAAACTTATGACCAAGTGCATAGGCTAAAAAAAGCTTTTCAAACGGACCATATTGTTCTACTTCTATCCAATTGGGATGTGCAATAATTTCCTGCTTATGCGCTGAGCGGCTTAATAAAAACAGCCCAAAAATACGATCACTTTCATATTCACTTTGCAACTTTTCAATAATATACTCACGATCATGTTCTAGCGCATCAAGTTCAAACGCATTATCAAGTTGACGCCAAGGTTCAAATCCTTCTTTATCAGGGTCTAGTTCTAATAACTGAGCCCAAGCATTTTTTGAGCTCTCTTCATGACCCGAAAAATAAGCTGCATGTGACAGCCAGAAATAAAAGCCTGCATCTCCCGAATAGCCACGTTTTTGCATACTACGTAACCATTTATATGCCACATCATATTGACCGATTAACGCCAGTGTAGCCCCTAATTTATAACGATGCTCCCATGCATACGGTTGGATTTTCGTAAGGACTTCTAAAAGGCCCTGCAAGTCCTCATCATTTTTTTCATAATATGCAATGACAGCCAAGTTACATAACGCATGTAAATTACCTTTATTGTCGCGAAGGACACGATTTAATAGTGCCTTTGCATCTTCCGCTTCACCAATGTAGAAGTAAGCAAGCGCTAAATTATTGTAGGCAGACCAAAAATCAGGCTTATCCTCTATTAATTGTTCCAACAGCTCAATCGCTTCAGGAAAATCACCTTTCTCCATACAGCGACGAGCCTGCTCCTGACGATACAAGTCCTCACTTGACCCCTCTTGCTCTTCGAAATCATCTTTCTCAGACTCTACAAAATCTAAAATTTCTGCTGCTTCATCTGCGTATGCGCCTTCCGGTTCCATTTCCAGATAGCTTTCTGCAAAACGCTTGGCATCATGAATCATCCCTATACAACCTGAAATCTCTGCCATATAAAACACAATTTCTGGCTCATCCGGGTCAATTTGATGGGCACGATAAAGCAAATCATAAGCTTCTTCAAAGCATTGACCTTCTAATTCCATAATTGCTAATTGCAATAAAATCATCGGGTCATCCGGACTTAAATCAGTTGCTCGTTTCAAATATTTATACGCTTTATCCATTTGTCCACTATTCATTGCTTGAATAGATTTTTTATAATAATAATCGCCATTCGGTAAGAATGACACAACATTTGTTTGATTCTCTGTTTGACGTTTCTTTTCCAAAAATATTTCCTCCGAAACAAGAAATAAGGAACGCATTACACGTCCCTTTCACAATAACTTACATTATACCATACTGTAAGCGATATTCTGTTATTTCTCTTCGTGACGTTTTTCTAACACGTTTAATACGTCAAAGACACTCACCTTTTGCTCTTGTAATAATACTAATAAGTGATAAATTAAATCCGCTGCTTCCCATTTCACTTCTTCAGCATCCCGGTTTTTTGCACCGATTACAACCTCTGTTGCTTCTTCGCCGACTTTTTTACAAATTTTATCGATTCCTTTATCGAATAGGTATGTAGTGTATGCACCTTCTGGCATTTCTAATTCACGTTTTTTAATAATGTCTGCAAGCTGAGAGATGATGCTTACTGATCCAACTTTTGCATTTTCTTGAATGACTTCTGTGAAGCAAGACGTTGTTCCAGTATGGCAAGCTGGTCCAGCTGGAAGAACCTCTACTACTAATGCATCTTTATCACAATCTGCTTTTATCGACACGACTTTTTGTGTGTTGCCACTCGTCGCACCTTTATGCCAAAGCTCTTCGCGAGAACGTGAGTAAAACCAAGTCTCACCAGACGCAATTGTTTTTTCGAGCGATTCTTTATTCATGTAAGCTACAGTTAACACTTCCTTCGTGTTTGCATCTTGCACAACTGCCGTTATTAAACCTTTATCATCAAATTTAATGTTATCAATCATCTTACTATCACTCCTTTTTCACTTAAGTATTCTTTTACTTGCGCCACACTTGTTTCTTTGTAATGGAAAATTGATGCGGCAAGTGCAGCATCTGCATCAACTTCTCCAGCCAAAACTTCATAAAAATGATCAGCATTTCCTGCACCACCACTTGCGATGACCGGAACTGTTACGGCCTCTCGAACCGCTTTTGTTAAAGCTAAATCAAAGCCAGATTTCTCTCCGTCTTGATTCATACTTGTCAGTAAAATCTCGCCTGCACCTAAGCGAACAGCTTCCTTTGCCCACTCAGTTACCTGCCAAGATGTTTTGTTACGACCGCCGTGTTTATACACCATCCACGTACCGTCGTCTTCACTATAGCGCGCATCAATTGCAACAACAATACATTGTGCACCGAAGAAGTCAGAGCCTTCTTTAATTAGCTCAGGACGCTCTAGAGCAGAAGTATTGACCGATACTTTATCAGCACCTGCACGTAAAATACGTTTCATATCCTCTAAAGTACGAATACCCCCGCCGACTGTAAATGGAATGGCTAGTGTTGACGCTGTTTGGCGTACAACGTCGACCATTGTTTCACGCCCTTCATGTGAAGCTGAAATATCAAGGAATACGAGTTCGTCTGCCCCTTGCTCGTCGTAAAATTTCGCAAGCTCAACAGGGTCCCCAGCATCACGTAATGACACGAACTGTACACCTTTTACAACACGCCCCTCTTTGACATCCAGACATGGAATAATACGCTTTGTTAGCACGTCGCCACCCCTTTTAACCATTGTTCTAATAAGTAGACACCTAGCGCTCCTGACTTTTCAGGATGGAATTGCATACCTGTAACGGAGCCATTTGCGACAATGCCTGGCACTTGAATGCCACTATAATCTGCGTAGGCTACTAACTCAGTCTCATCTATTTCTGTCGCATAAAACGAATGCACGAAATACACATGCTTCGCTGGCGCCTCGTCTTTTAACCACGTTGGACGATTTGTCACAGCAAGCTCATTCCATCCCATATGCGGTACACGATACACTTGATCTTCGCTTATCCCACTAAAACGTTTTATGCTACCTTTGAAGAAACCAAGTCCCTTTGTTGGCACTACTTCTTCACTTTTTTCAAATAGCAATTGCATACCTAAACATATACCTAATAACGGCCGATTTCCTTCCTTTACCGTGTATAAATAACGATCTAACTTTGTTTCCGCCAAACGCTTCATGGCATCAGGGAATGCACCAACACCTGGTAAAAGAAGTGCATCGGCTGTATCTAACTCATTTTCATCCGCTGTTACAACAACATCACAGCCAAGACGTTTTAGTGCTTGCTCAACACTAAATAAATTCCCCATCCCATAGTCAATGACACCTATCTTCACGTTAACAGCCCCTTCGTTGATGGCACACCTTTCACTCGCGGGTCAATTTCAACAGCCGCATCAATTGCGCGTGCTAGCGCTTTGAAAATTGCTTCAATAATATGATGTGTGTTATGACCGTAAGGCACAATGACATGGACATTCATACGAGCTTCCAGAGCAAACTTCCATAAAAACTCATGGACTAACTCAGTATCAAATGTGCCGACTTTCTCTTTTAGTTCTGGCACACGATATTCTAAATGTGGACGGTTCGAGCAATCGACAACGACCTGGGCTAATGCATCATCCATTGGCACGAAAGCAGTACCGTAACGTTTGATACCTTTTTTATCGCCAAGCGCTTCACGAATAGCTTGACCTAGTACGATACCTAGGTCCTCTGTTGTGTGATGATCGTCAATATATGTATCACCATTTGCTTGAATCGTGCCGTCAAACAGACCATGCTTAATGAATAGATCCAGCATATGGTCCATAAAACCAACACCCGTTTTGATATCAGCTTTCCCTTCACCATCTAAATTGATGGCAACCGAAATTTGTGTTTCATTTGTTTTACGTTCAACTTTTGCATAACGCTTCTCTTCAGTCATTGTTCTGCTCCTTTTCCCAGCCACGTGATTCTACTGCACGAGCATGGCCCTCTAAGCCTTCCATACGTGCAAGTCGTGCAATTTTCGGGGCATTCATAGCCCACGTTTTTTCGCTATAGTAAACAACACTCGATTTTTTTAAGAAATCGTCGACATTTAAACCACTTGCAAAGCGTGCAGTGCTATTTGTTGGTAGCACATGGTTTGTGCCCGCAAAATAATCACCTACTGGCTCAGAACTATAACGTCCTATGAAAATACCACCAGCATGACGTACTTGCTCTGCTACAGCCTCCGCATTTTTCGTCAAGATTTCTAAATGCTCAGGTGCTAATGTGTTAATCGCTTCGACTGCATCTGACATTGTTTCTGCCACATAGATAGCACCGAAATTTTCAACTGATATGCGAGCTATTTCTTCTCGCGGTAACGTTTTTAACTGCTTTGCTACTTCTGTCGCTACCTGTTCAGCTAATGTTTCCGAAGTAGTCACTAAAATAGCACATGCCATTTTATCGTGCTCTGCTTGTGATAATAAGTCTGCTGCGACTTCATCTGCATAGGCTGTCTCATCTGCTAATATTGCAATCTCACTTGGTCCTGCAATCATATCAATCGCTACTTCACCAAATACTTCGCGTTTTGCAAGTGCCACGAAGATATTACCCGGACCTGTAATTTTATCGACAGCTGCAATTGTTTCTGTGCCATATGCTAGTGCCGCTATTGCTTGCGCACCGCCGACTTTATAGACTTCTTCCACACCTAAAATATGTGCCGCTGCCAAAACGCCATCTGGTAACTTCCCATCTCGACCTGCTGGCGAAGTAATCACGATGCGTTCTACACCAGCTACTTGCGCAGGAATAACGTTCATCAGTACTGAAGAAGGATACGCAGCAGTGCCACCTGGTACATATAGACCAACTGCATCAAGTGCTGTAATGCGTTGACCAAGCCAAGAACCATCTGCTAAGTCAAGGCGGTATCCTGTACGCTTTTGTTGCTCATGATACAGACGAATATTATCAGCCGCTTCTATTAAATCTGCATAAAGCTGACCATCAAGTGCCTTCGCACCTGATTCAATTTCTTCTTGTGTGACACATAGATTTTCTGGTACAAAGCCGTCCCATTTTTCTGTGTAAGCACGTACAGCTGTATCTCCTTGATCACGTACTGCAGCTAATACTTCACGTACAACTTTTAACTGGTCTTCATTACCTCTATCAAGAGGACGCTTTAAAGAAATACCTTTTGCTAGTTTAGTAATCTTCATTAGAAAAAGCCCCCTTTAATTGACACATTGTTTTAGACGTTTCACTAAATCAATAATACGGTCGCCCTTCATGCGGTAGCTTACCGGATTTGCGATTAAACGTGAAGAAACATCTGTAATAAATTCATACTCAACTAGGCCATTTTCTTTTAGCGTACGCCCTGTCGATACAATATCGACAATACGATCAGCTAAGCCAATCATTGGTGCAAGCTCAATTGAACCGTTTAACTCGATGATTTCTACTTGTTCTCCAATACCCTTATAGTATTTCATCGCAATATTCGGATATTTCGTCGCAATACGAGGTGCAATTTCGTTCATCGTTGTATTCGGTAACCCTGCTGATGAGATGTAGCAAGTACTAATTTTGAGATCCAGTAACTCATGCACCTCACGCTGTTGCTCTAGTAGTACGTCCTTACCAGCAATACCAATGTCAGCTACACCATGCTCTACATAAACTGGTACATCCATTGGTTTCGCTAATATAAAACGGATTTTCTCTTCAGGAATTTCGATCATTAACTTACGTGACATCTCAACTTCTTCTGGTAAATTAAAACCTGCTTCAATGAGCATTTGGTACGCCTCTTCAAAAATGCGCCCTTTTGGCATAGCAATTGTTAATTCATTCACAGCCAACTTCCTCCTGTCTAACAACGAGTACTTCAGTAAATTGTGCCGTAAATGCAGCTTCATCGACTAAACTCTCTTTTAGCTGTAATGTAGCATTCTTACCTGTTGCACGTAATTTCTTAACAAGCTCTAGTGCCTGTTCAAAATTTACTTCCTCAAATAGTACAGCTATTGTTTCTTCTTTACTCGAAGTTTGGTTCGTTAATGTTTCTAACAAACGGTCTACGCGAACACTAAAGCCTGTTGCACCTACAGTAGAGCCAAATACGTTAAGCAAACCATCATAACGTCCGCCATTTCCTAATGGGAAGCCGCTACCTGATGCAAAAACTTCAAATAGCATTCCTGTGTAATAGCTCATGTGGCTTGAGAGTGTAAAATCAAATGCTACATAATCTACTAAGTTGGCCACTTCTAGTAATTTTGCAAGACGTTGCATATATTCTAATGCATCATTTTTACGTACATATTTTTCAATATCTCGGATTTCTTTCAAATTCATTGCTTCATCAATGAATTGTAGTAGTGCATCTGATTTTGTTTTTGGTAAATCAAATGATGCAACCGCTTCTTCAAAACCAACATAATTTCGTTGAACAAGTAATGTTCTCAGTGTATCTTCTTGTTCAATGCTCTCTGTGTAATCTTGTAAAATACAGTTTAAAACGCCTGCATGACCGATTGTTACTTTGAAATCTTCTAAACCGTATTGCTTTAATAATTCCATTGCCGTGACAATAACCTCTACATCTGCAAATACAGAATTATCGCCAATTAGCTCAATACCCATTTGGTCAAACTCAGCAGGACGCCCTCCCTCTGTTTCCTGAGCACGGAAGACACTCGCAAAATACGCTAGGCGTAAGGGAATCATCTCTTTTAATAGCTTTGAAGTCGCAACACGTGCAATCGGCGTTGTCATATCTGGGCGGAGAACTAATGTATTGCCTTGACTATCTACTAGTTTAAATAAATTAGCATCCGTAATTGCTGATGCTTTGCCGACTGTATCGAAGTATTCAACGGTCGGCGTCTTTATAAATTCATACCCTCTTGAGCGTAAAAAGCTCCGACCTGTATGTCGAACGGTTTCTACTTTTTCAAAAATTTGTGGAAATGTATCGCGCATACCAAGTGGCTTTTCAAACATTTTTATCGCTGACATTTTGACACTTCCTCACGTTTCACTTTAACCCACTAGAGTGCTAGAGAATTAGATTATGAAAGAATTTTATCGCATTCCAACTAATCAGTCAATGCAAATACCTAAGAAATAAATAAATAGTCTAATAATTTGAACACTGATTATTCCGTCAATTATACACCTATTCCTAGAAAGAAAAAACTCACTATGCAAAGCTAAGCATAGTGAGTCATATTTCTGGGCTAGACCGAGTACCACAAGACATAGCGCTTTTCTTATTTTTGGGGTGTACACCATTCCACCACTTCTTGACGTTTACGTTCTGCCATTTGTTCTGCTGTGTAAATGATCTGCATTGGATTACCACCTGCTAAGCAACCAGCAGGTACATCTTTATGCACAAGCGTTGCTGCTGACACGATTGCACCGTCACCAATTGTTACGCCTGGAAGTATCGTAGAATTGGCACCTACCATCACTTCATTACCTATGTACACATCGCCAAGACGGTATTCTTCAATTAAATATTCATGAGCTAAAATAGTCGTACTAAAGCCAATGACTGAGTTGTTACCAATATGGATACGCTCTGGAAACATTGTATCAGGCATCACCATTAATGCGATAGACGTTTTTTCACCAATGTCCATCTTCAAAAAAGTGCGATACAACCAATTCTTCACACGTAAAAAAGGTGTAAAGCGCCCAATTTGTATAATAACGAAGCACTTCATTACCTTCCAAAAGGACACCGTATCATAAATATTCCACAGCGAATTTGCACCCTCGACACGATAACGTTCTGTTTTACGTGCCATGCCTCTAGCTCTCTTTCACAATTGCTAATAGATCAGTCATATGATGCAGTATATAATCTGGATTGAATTGTTGTAAATGTGTCTCACCCTTAATCGACCAGGCCACACCTGCAGCCTTTACGCCTGCATTATGTCCCGCTTCAATGTCATGTGAATTATCACCAATCATAATGGCTTCATCTTTTTCTATTCCTAAACGTTGTAAAGCAAGTAGTACCGGCTCAGGATCAGGCTTAACATTCTTCACATCAGCTGTACCAACCCGTACATCAAATAAATGCGATGCACCCAACAACTTAAGCCCTCGATCAATCATTTCATTACGTTTTGTCGAAACAATCGCTAACTCAATACCCATTTCTTTCAACTGCTCTAATGTAGATACAACATCTGGATATTCAGTTATCAGTTCATCATGATGTGCCTCGTTCCAAGCGCGATATTTGGCAATCATCTCATCCTCTTCGCCTGGCGTAATTTCACTAAACGTCTGTTTTAATGACGGACCAATAAATTCCAAGCAATCTTTTGGCGAATATTGCCCAGGAAATCTCTCTTCTAAAACATGCATAAATGATTGAATAATTAAATCATTCGTATTAAGTAAAGTTCCATCAAAATCGAATAGTAAAGCTTTAATTTTCTTCATCCTGTGCACCTCTTATTTGTTGTCTAAATACTTTACTGCTGGTTTCACTTTTATGCGGCGATATATAATTGCACCTAGACCAACTACAATACCAATAATTGAAACAACCTGTGCAGAGCGTAAGTCACCAACTAAGTATAAGCTATCAGTTCGTAAGCCTTCGATATAGAAACGACCAATTGAATACCAAATTAAATAGCTAAAGAAAATTTCCCCTCGGTTTAAATTCACTTTTCGCATTGCTAGCAAAATAATTAAACCGATAAGATTCCATACGGATTCATATAGGAACGTTGGATGCACATGAGTGCCTAACTCTTCAATATACATTTGATTGATGATCCAATCTGGTAACATTAGGTTCTCTAAAAATTCACGTGATACAGGGCCACCATATGCCTCTTGGTTCATGAAGTTACCCCAACGACCAATAATTTGCCCAATTAAAATACTTGGTGCCGCGATATCTGCCACACGTAAAAAACTTACCCCTTTTATACGTGTAAATATGTATGCAGTCGCAAACGCACCTAGTAATGCACCATGAATAGCAATACCGCCATTCCAGATTTCAATAATCTTCCCTGGATTTTGACCATAATAATCCCAACGCATCGAGACATAGTAAATGCGTGCACAAACGATTGAGATCGGTACTGCCCATAATAATAAATCCGCGATAAAATCTTCTGGTAAACCTCGTTTTACCGCCTCTTTTTGCCCTACAAAATACGCTACAAGTATGCCCGATACAATAAGCAATCCATACCAACGCACAGCAATTGGCCCTAATTGAAAGGCAACTGGGTTAATATCTAATAGTAGTAAATCCATCAAATGCTCCTCTCAATATCAATCAATTACGCCTCGGTGGAATTGATTCCAGATTTTGAATTGTGCTTAGGCCTGCGTGATGCAGGTCAGTTAGCCGTTGTCGCATGGATGCGACGTGCTTAGGCTAACATCACTTTTTAACTCCTTTCAAAATCTGTGACATCCGCCGGAGGCTTTAACTTTATTCAGTCAATATTTGAATACCTATTAAAAAACACAAACTGTATTCATGTTTATTGCCTAAAAAAGGAGGTGACTTTTACTGAATAAAGTTAATCATCAAGTTCATCATTAGAAGAAATGACCTCGTCTAGTCTTCTTGAAAATTCCTCTGCTGCATTGACACCCATTCTTTTAAGGCGGTAATTCATAGCAGCTACTTCGATAATAACAGAAACATTACGCCCCGGTCGTACGGGAATAGTTAACTTTGTCAGCTCTGTATCGATCAGCTTCATCTTTTCTTCTTCTAATCCTAAACGATCATAAACCTTGTTAGGATCCCAAATCTCAAGCTCAATTACTAAAGTAATGCGCTTATAAGGTCGAATAGCGCTCGCACCAAATAAAGTCATCACATCAATAATGCCAATACCACGTATTTCAAGTAAATGTTCCAGTAATGGAGGTGGACTACCGATTAACAAGTTTTCTGATTCTTGTCGAATTTCTACGCAATCATCCGCTACGAGTCGATGTCCTTTTTTCACTAACTCAAGTGCTGTCTCACTTTTCCCAACACCACTTTTTCCGATTATTAGCACACCAATTCCATACACATCCACTAGTACGCCATGTGCAGCCGTCATCGGAGCTAGTCGGCCTTCTAAATAATTCGTTAGCCGACTCGAAAATTTGGTTGTTGTCATATTTGTTTTAAAAACAGGAACATGTTTTTCATTAGAGCCTTGAATAAGCTCTTCTGGCACTTCCAATCCTCTTGAAATAATGATTGCAGGTGTATCTTGCGAGCAAAGCAAACGCATTCGCTCAATTTTTACATCTACAGGCAACATTTCAAAAAAAGATAATTCTGTTTTCCCTAATAATTGAACACGATTTGCAGGGTAATGTGTAAAATATCCAGCCATTTCAAGTCCAGGTCTAGATATATCACTTGTTGAAATCGCTCTACCAATACCTTCTTCGCCACTTATTAAATCTAGATTGAATTTTTCCATCACATCTCTCGTTGTTACAACTACCATTGTGTCTAGCGCCTCCATTCAAGCGAACTGAATATTATTTTATTTTAGCATGACTACATCCAAAATGAATGTTTTTGCACTTATTTTGGCTCATCTCCATAACTTGGGGGTTGATTTCCGCTCCAGCTAGACGCTTTCCGGGGGGGCGTCTGATGAGCCGCTTCGGGGCAACAGGATGTTGGTCACAAAGGCGAATGCCGTCAGCTACACTCGCCCAGCCTCCACTCCTATCAACTAGCAATCTAATATCAATACGCACTTTAATCAAATTTCTACCCTGATTTTAGAGATAAACCCTTATTTCATCTTCAATGTATGTTTTTGATTTTCTATACGCTTTACAAATAATTGAAGAGGGATTGTCCAAAATGTCCACTAGAACAAGAAAAAAACTAACGGGTCCCCAGATCCGCTAGTTTTTTGAATTTGTATTCTTATTTTTGAGTAGCTAACCAAGCAGCAACTGCTTCAGCATCTGCGCCTTTAACAAGACCACCTGGCATACCTTTATCTGTACCATTATTAATAATATCTAAAATTTCAGCTTCTGAAAGACGAGAGCCTAAGTCATTTAGCGCAGGAGTATTACCCATCCCTTGTAATTCGCCACCATGACATGATACACATGACTTCATCGCGATTTCTTCGCCGTCTGGTGTAGTTGTTGCACCTTTATCTGCTGTATCTTTGTCATCTCCGCCGCCACAAGCCGCTAAAAAGATTGCTGAACCGAACACTAATGTTAACATTGCTTTTTTCATTAGTACCCCTCCTCATAATATATAAAATAGCTTACCTCTGTACTATACCAGAATTAGGCACGTTTGAAACCTTCACCTAACACCTCATACGCATCAGAAACAATAACAAACGCTGATGGGTCAACAGTTCTAATGAGTTGTTTCAGCTTTGTGAACTCTGTTTGATAGACAACTACCATGAGCACTGGTCGTGCTTCTCCAGTGTACCCACCAATTGCTGGTAACTTCGTAACACCTCGATTAATTTCGGCATAAATCGCGTCACGCACTTCATCTTGTTTCAAAGTAATAATATAAACCATTTTCGATTGACTAAATCCAAGTTGAATAATATCAATCGTTTTTGTTGTTACATATAGACCTATCAGTGCATATAGACCTTTCTCTAAGTCAAAGACTACTGCTGCACTAATAGCAATCAAACCATCGATTAGTAGAACACTTGTACCAAGCGTTAAGCCTGTATACTTCGTAATAATTTGCGCCAATAAATCAGTGCCACCAGTAGAAGCATTCCCCTTAAAAACAAGCCCTATACCCAACCCAACAACAATTCCACCAAACAAAGCACCTAGTAAAGGATTACTTGTCCACGGTTCCCAATTGTCTGTCAATAATACAACTAAAGGTAACGTAATCGTACCTATAAACGATTTCACCCCGAACTTCTTGCCGAGTAATACAACACCTGCCAAAAATAAAGGGATATTAAAAGCATATTGGACAAGCCCTGGATTCCAGCCAAATAATCCATGTAAGATCGTACTAATCCCACTGACGCCACCAGATGCCACTTGATTTGGTAATAAGAATGCATTAAAGCCGATTGCAACAATCGCAGCACCCGCGATTACATATACATACTCTAGAATATTATTTCGTAAATCATGTGTACCTTTCATATCGCCACACCCACTTCAAATATCTGATTTTTTTCTA
The DNA here is from genome assembly GCF_044761695.1 of Lysinibacillus sp. NPDC097287. NCBI lineage: Bacteria > Bacillati > Bacillota > Bacilli > Caryophanales > Bacillaceae > Lysinibacillus > Lysinibacillus sp. NPDC097287. Next base: position 26,312 of record NZ_JBIWCX010000015.1, on the reverse strand, counting down.
AAGTAGAAATGATTATAGCAAATTGTTCCCTCGAAGAGAACTTTAATAAGATGAAGTAAAAAGGATCTATCTCAAAAACCTTGAGATAGATCCTTTTTTTGACTAATATAGCTTAGTATCAAGATTGAACGCCATATCAACTACTTTTTACGCAAAAAAATCAGATTGATGTTTCCGCCCATTCTAGCGCCTCTTTATATAATAAATCCATGCTTTCTATATCTAAATCGAATTCAGGTGCTAACATTTCTAACGTACTCCAATCTAACTTACTTAGCGCAATACTAAAATCTAAGTATGGCGTCATTTCCGTCTCCCCACCTAATATCGTCTCTGAGATTTCTTCTGGGAATGGTAACTTTTGCAAAATCATATTCATTGGTCGTTGTAATATACAATCAATTAACGAGAACATACCAATTAAGAAATACTCTGAGAAATTTTGCTTATAGGAGAGCTTTGCTAGTTTCTCACAAACCTTAGCTCTGAACAGTGATGTCCGCATCAATTCTTTGAAAAGATCTGTATCCGGATTCATATCTATTTCACGCATCGCAAGTAAATAAATCCACTTACGTAGCTCCGCAAGGCCCAGTAACAAAATAGCTTGCTTAATAGAGCGTACTTTAGATTTCGAACGTTTATCAGAATTATTAATCATCTGCAGCAATTTATAGGTCAAAGAAATATCACGCTCAATACTTTCTGCTAACAAATCAATATTTGGTTCTTCATCCTTCAATAATGAAAGAATATGAAAATATTGCAAAGTATTTGTAGGAATATCAGTTGATTTAATAATTTGTGGCTGTTCAAAGAAATAGCCTTGAAATAACTGATAACCTGAATGCTTCGCTACATCAAATTGATTGCGCGTCTCAACCTTTTCAGCAAGTAGTGTAATATGTGGGAAATTCTCTTTTACTTTATTTTCAATTTCCATACGCTCCAGTAATGGCGACAACAAGAAGTCGACTTTAATAAAGTCTATATGAGCAAATAACTCATCATATACTTCTACACTATTATCTAAAATAAAATCATCTAATGCTATTTTATAGCCTAGTGATTTCAGTTCTATTACCCGTTTCACTAATTGTTGGTTAATCGGTACATCTTCTAAGATTTCAATAACGACCTGTGCTGGATTTAAGTAATCCGTTAATCTGCTCTTTAGTAAATTATCTGTAAAGTTTACAAAGCAAGGCTTCCCTTTTGTGACCTCTTCTACCCCAATCGATAAAAAAGAATTTACCAGGACATCTACTGTAGCTGCATCCGAATCCACTAGAGGAAATGCATTCTTATTTTTACTGCGGTATAACAACTCATACGCAACGACCTGTTCGTGAAGATTAAAGATTGGCTGTCTGCCGATAAATACTTCCATTTCGTTGCCCCCGATTCTCCATTTCTAATGAATATCTATTATAGCACCTTTCGTTACTATATGATTACTTAAGATGTCATAGAATTAAAGTCTTCTATAACGAACGTTATCATAGAACTATAAATATGGTTATTTAACCCTTTTCTATAAAGAATTAAGGGTATTTATATATCAGACCTCTTTTTCCATGGACTTTTTTCCAAAATAAGCATATAGTACATTACAACACTAATGCACTATGTCACCAAGAAAACTGAAAGGAGGATTTTTTGTGTATGTCAATTTAGATAGTACGACGCCCATCTATATTCAAATTGCGGAATGGCTACAACACGAGATTGTAGCAGATCGCCTACAAACCGACGACAAAGTGTATTCACAATATCAACTCGCAGAACTATTCAACGTCAATCCAGCAACCGCTGGTAAAGGACTCACTATTTTACTAGAAGAACAACTTCTTTATAAGAAAAGGGGGCTTGGCATGTTCGTAACAGCAGATGCAAAAGAAAGAATCTTAACGAAGCGGCGCAATGAAACACTAACAAAAATGGCACAGAATCTTGTTGTTGAGGCAAAGCGACTTCTCGTTCAAGATGAGGAGTTACTCGAACTAATTCGTAGGACACAGGAGGAATTAAAATGACAATGATTCAATGTGAGCAACTAGCAAAAAACATTAGGAATCATAAAGCATTGCAAAACATTACATGTGCAATTGAGTCCGAAAAGATTGTCGGTATTATCGGACGTAACGGAGCTGGGAAATCGACACTACTTAATATATTGGCGGGCTATTTACAGCCGACAGGTGGTTCTTGCCATATCTTTGGCGAAAATCCCTTTAACAATATTCAAACGGCGGCAAATACCATTATGATTGATGACCGCTTAAATTTTTCTAATTATTTGACTTTAGAAGAAATCCTAACAATGGGTAATGATTTTTATCCAAATTGGCAGGCTGAATTAGCTTTTCGATTACTCGATTATGCAGGTTTAGCTAGGAAAGCGAATCATCAGGAATTGTCAAAAGGGCAACTAGCAACGTTTAATCTCATATATGGGCTTGCAAGTCGTTGTGCGCTGACGATGTTAGATGAGCCTATGAACGGCATGGATGAGGCGATTCGTAGTGACTTTTATCGTGTGATTTTGAAAGAATATATAGCTTTCCCACGTACGATTTTAATTGCTAGTCATCATTTACAAGAGATGGAATCTATTTTAGAGGAAATTATTTTAATTGATGAAGGGGCTGTCGTTGCCCATGCTTCAGTTGATGAATTAAAAGAGCAACTGATTTCACTTACTGGACCGAGTGATGTACTTGCTCCTCTTCTAACGGATTTAGCTATTTACGTGAAAAAAGATCTTGCTGGAATGACTTCAGTAGTAGTGGATGCAAGTAAACTTTTCATCCCCAAAGAAAACTTACAAGAAAGAGGCATTACGACAGCACATTTATCAGCAAGCGAAGTCTGTATGTATTTAACACGTAAAGAAGGATGTGATATTGATGCAATCTTTGACTAATATAACACTGAAAACAATCGTACAAAAACAAGTAAAGTGGAAAGCAAAGTTATATTTATCTGCACTAAGTACATTAGTAATTTTACAAATAATATTCTGCCTCTTGCTTTTCGATTCCGGTAGCGGTTCTTCAGGTCACGGTCGTGGAAATTTAGACGTACAATTCTCTATCTATTCTCTGGATATATTTTTAATGGTTTCTGCATTTTGGGCATTTATTAGTGCCACACTTTTCACAACTAAAGCGTTTCGCACGGATGATTTATCAGTTATTTCAAGCCGTACATCTAGTGCCATTGCTAACATGATTGTCATCATTCTTTATAGCCTTATAGCTGTGGCGATCATGGTTGCTTCTCTGTACTTACAGTTAATCGTTGTCTTATCGTGGAAAGAAAGTCCATTTATACTAGACGATCTCATTGTTTCACCAACGATGTTAATGGTATGTTTTAGTATCATTTGTTTATTTGGTGCGCTTGGCTTACTACTTGGCAATTGCTATAAGGGTACAGCTACCATAAAGGTATTCACTACTATTTTTCTAATACTTAGCTTATTTTTACTTTCATCAAAGTCAGTAGACCTATCATGGCTTTTAATGTTACCTAATTTACTTATAAGTCTAGTGGTGTTGGTTGTAGCAGCACTATGCTTTACCCTAGCTATTTGGATTGCTAGTAAATCGGAGGTGTCTCGCTCATGACAACTTTTTTGATGATGGTATTACCTTTAGTGTCCATTCTATTGATCGTGCTAGCCATTTACAAAGCATTAAAGATGGTGAAGACTAGCATGAAAATACGTTGGACACCAAAGCATATCGTCGTAGTTGTAATAGGTTATGTAACGCTCGGTCTTGTTGCTTTTCTTTATCTAAACTTCTTTTACGAATCAGAAATCACGACACTATCTAGTGATGAAATACAAAAACTAGAGCAACTTCAAGAGGAGGATTTTTCTTTTTTAACATTAACAGATACCTATAAAAAGAAAAGCTGGCAATTTGAATTTGAAGGAGATATTTTACCTGTTATGGTGAATGAAGATAGAAATGGGTTAAACCCAAGAATTAGCGTACGTTATAATGACGATATCAAAAAAGGAAGTGTCCATATTTCCTACTATCAAACCCCTGTCATTATTGAGGGCATTGATCTAACTGATAAAATGCCGCTCCCAAACCTTTACATGTCCGAGGAACAATTAATCATTGAAGCAGTCTCACGCAATTCTATAAGCTATAATAGTTTAAATCCATCATTAAGTATTTTAGACTTTAATCGCGAAATTCATGATGAATCTGGAACTGTACGCTACACTTCCGAGAATGTACTGCTTATTGAGACCGCACGTAGCACAAATCTAGAAGGTCTCCTCAACATTCTTAATTAAGAAAAGCGCATTCGCGCCCTCTTAACTACGACAAGCGCTGGAGAAATCTCATAGCGTGCTTGCCACGCGTAGAGACTTTTGAAGCGACTTCGAGCAGCTGGCACGGATGCCTCGACACCACTAAAAAGTTATACTTTCTTATTCTAAAAAAAGTGAAGCCTCATGCGAGGCTTCACTTTTAGTTGCTCTTTCTAGCTTTCAGTGCACCAATAATTGCTGGTAATACTGAGATTACAATAATTAAAATCAACACAGTTGAGAAGTTGTCTTTAATGATAGGGATGTTCCCGAAGAAATAACCTAATAACGTACAGCTAAACACCCATAAAACCGCTCCTAGTATGTTGTACATAATGAAGTAACGGTATTTCATGCGACTCGCACCCGCTATAAACGGAATAAACGTACGAATAAATGGCATGAAACGGGCAATAACGATTGTTTTCCCACCATGTTTATTGAAGAAACGCTGCGCGGCATCCATACGCTCTTGGTTGACAACACGCCCTAAAAAACTTTTTGGCGGTATCGATGTTCCCACCTTCTTACCAATCTCATAGTTGACTGTATCTCCAAGAATCGCCGCAGCTAAATATACAGGGATTAAAATCCACAGATCAAATGCGCCAATTGCTGCTAGAGCACCACTGGCAAAGAGTAATGAATCACCCGGTAAAAACGGGAAAATAACAACACCCGTTTCGACAAAAACAATTCCAAATAAAATCGCATAAGACCATACACCGAAATCTTCGATAATTTCTACCAGGTGTACATCAATATGCATGATAAAACTAATCAAATCATAAATAATAGACATTTATTAGGCTCTCTTTCAATCAAATTTCTTCATTTCTTCTACGCTTACTTTTTACTTTGACGATGCTATTTCTTCAAAGGTTTCCTTTGACATCATAACATAGCATGAATTTTGATTGTATACCAAGTATCGCAATCTCCTGTTCATATCACAAAATGTAATACCCTAAAAGTCACGCTCAAAACTTTTTATACATGAACGATTTTATCACTCACAGGACATTCACTCAATTATTATGTTAGCTGTATAAAAATAACATAAAAAGGGCTACTCTCACAAGTAGCCCCTCTCACATTATACTTTTACTTCTTTTAATGAACGACGTAGAATTTTACCTGTCGTATTTTTTGGTATTTCATCTAATATCTCAATCACTTTAGGCACCTTGTATTTCACCATATGTTTTGCACAGTACGCTAAAATATCGTCTGTCGTCGATTTTGTAACATCTTTTAGTACAACATATGCATGAACTGCCTCGCCAAAGTCAGAATCAGGGAAGCCAACGACTGCTGCTTCTACAATATTATTATGCGTAAATAATACTTCCTCTACTTCACGAGGATATACATTAAAGCCCCCAACAATAATTAAATCTTTTTTACGATCAACGATAAAAAAGTAGCCTTCCTCATCTTTCCTCGCTAAATCGCCTGTATATAGCCAACCATCACGAATGGCTACAGCAGTTTCCTCAGGCATTTTATAGTAGCCCTTCATCACATTTGGTCCACGAACAATCAGTTCCCCTACTTCACCCACAGGCACATCTTGTCCGTACTCATCTACTACGCGATTTTCAACATTATTAATATTTGTCCCAATCGAGCCTGCTTTACGTTCACGATCTAATGGATTAAAACAAGTTACCGGTGAAGCCTCTGATAAGCCATAACCTTCTGACACACGTACATTAAATTTCTCCTCGAAATTATGTAATAATGCAACAGGTAACGAAGCGCCTCCTGAGATCGCTAGACGAATTGTCGAGAAGTCTTCTGGATTGCCACCTGGTAATTGATATAAGAAGTTAAACATCGTCGGTACTCCCGCAAATACAGTTGCCTTTTTCTCCTTCGCTAGGGTGAAGATTTCAGCTGGACTGAAACGCGGTGCTAGTAAAACAGTTGCTCCACTAAGTAACGGTGCATTGACTACAACCGTTAATGCAAATACATGGAATACAGGTAATGTCGCAATAATACGATCCTCTGCTTTATAGCCTAAGTATGTCGATACATCGCGCGCATTTGAATAAACATTACCATGTGTTAACATCGCACCTTTTGGACTACCAGTTGTCCCTGATGTATATAAAATAATTGCATTATCATCATCTGAAATTTCTACAGGTTCTAACGAGCCCGAAGCTGTTGCGACAACTTGTGAAAATAAATATGTTTTTACTCTAGCTGCATCTGATAAACCAGCTACCTTTTCAGCTGCATCAGCAGCTGTCTCACAAACGATAAATGCTTCTACTTGTGGGAAGGCTTGTATACCCATTTCTACTAATGGTAGAAGTGCATCAAGTGCCACAATCGCTTTCACATCACCATTGCGTAAAATATATGAGATTTCATCTGGTGTGTAGATTGGATTTACTGGAATCGCTGTTGCGCCTAAGCGCATTGTTGCATATAAAGAAATTAAATAATGTGGCGTATTGCCGAGTAAAAACGCCACATGGTCCCCTTTTTCTACCCCTAAATCTTGTAAACCTTGTGCAAAGCGACTGACTGTTTGCTCAAATTCGCCGTACGATGTATCTTTCCCCATAAAATGATAGGCAACTTTCTCTGGTTGCTCAGCAGCTTGTTGACGTACACATGAAACTAAATTCAATTACACCATCCCCTTATCGTATAAAATGAATCATCATTCAGGAATATTATACAAGAAATGTAATTGGAAAACAATTAGTATTTTTACTTCATGTGTGATTTTTCGTTAAATAATTCATTTTATTCTCTTTAACGCAACTTCACTAAGAGCGGATGTGAGAGATGTAACGCCAACGGATCAAGTAAAAATAGACAACTTGAATTATGACAAAAAAGCCAAAAGCAAAGAATACTTCTTTTACAATAGAGATATTAGCAATATCCTTTAAAATGCTCTGTACCATGAAAAAAGCAAAGGCACTATGCATCATTGCCACACCCCAAGGTAAGAAAAACTGCGGGAATAAATGGCGATTTATAAGCTTTTTCAATTCTATATCTGTTAAACCCATGCGCTTTAAAACATCGAATTTTCGTTTTTCACGTTCTAATGACGTATGTAGTTTAAAGTAAATAAAACTACCCGCCGCTAGTAAAAATACTGTAGCTACTAACACGCCAACTAATGTAAATAATGAGTAAGTCGCTAATATATAAGAATAATTTAATCCGGCATTTTCAAAATAAAATGGACCACGATTTTCTTTCTTATAAAAATGCTCTTTCTCTGCTAATTGATCAATTTCTTTGCCTATTTCTTTCGTTTCCATCCATTGAGGGATATCAAATGTGAACAGCCTATAAATGGGTTGCACCATATTGACATCAGCAATAGGCTTTTTCAGCTTTACGAAATCCTCATCACTTATGACAATAGAATTGACACTCACAATGGAACCTGGAAAGACGATTTCAGGATAGACACTATCAATTGTTAGTGGAATCTTATTTTCTTCTAACACTGTATGAACAACCGTATTCTCTAGTTTTTTCAGTGACTCTTCCGAATAAGGGATAAATACAGCTTGACCTTCTGATAATTTCAGCATCGGATAGCCAAAAGAATATAATAAGGTGTTCATATCTGACTCACGAAACACCTCTACCTCATTATTAGTAAAAGAAGAGGTTTGTTTGATCACAACAAATCGTGTTAAATGATAGGATAAACCCTTTTCCTCTAATTGTTCTCTGAGGGAGTTAATATGTTCACTCTCATATGGGTTATCTATATCCCCTTTATAAATTAACCCGAGCGGATTTAGTCGTTCATACTGTGTTGTATATGAAGACATCGTCGCTAATACACCAACTGATAAAAATGCCATCGTCGACACCATTGTCACAACAAAAAACATTTTCACATTTTCCTGCATGATGTTTGTCTGGTCGGCTAGCGATAGCAAACGATAGCGTTGCCAGTGAAATTTACGTTGACCACGTGCTACATCTAAAAAGAAAGGCACCGAATCACTGAAAAAGTAATACGTGCCAAAGGTCGCTGAAAACGGGATAAGTAATGTAAGACCAATCATCGATGTATACGACACAAGCAATGCCAACACATACGTCGCTAAAATTAACGCAATACCATAAATCGCACGTATTTTTGAATACGTTAATGCGCTATGTAAGTAGTTGCTCCCCTTCATTAAATCTCGTATTTTTCGCTCACGTGTAAGATATACGCTGATAAAAGAAATAACGACAAAAGCACTCGTAAAAACACCAAATGTTAATAAAAACGGCTCCCAAGAAACATATAAAGGTAATTCCTCTAAGTGTAAAATTTCACGTACAATCATAAAGAAAAACTTAGAAAACGAAAAGCCAAAAATAATACCGACAATAATAGAGGCAGCACCAATAATCATCGTTTCTAAAAAAACGAGTTTATTCATTTGGCGCTTCTCCATCCCTAGGTGTAGTAGAATACCAAATTCCCGAGATCTAGCCTCTAAAAACGCACTCATTGAGTAATACAAAAAGAACAGTGTAAACAGAACAAGTACTACTTCTGCACCTACCATTCCGATCATTGGTACTTCACCTAAAATACCACTTTCAATATCAGGATGAAACATCAGCATCGAGTAAATAAAAAACACAGCTACTGAAAAAAAGCTCGCCATAAAAAAGGCTCCGTAAACACGGCTATTCCGTACGACATTACGGTAAGCGAATTGTCGAAAGGTCACCTACTTGCCCTCCTCCTAGTAAGCTCAATACGTTTAAAATACGCTGGAAAAACATTTGACGGCGATCATCTTTGTAAATTTCATTGAAAAACTCGCCATCTTTAATGAATAACACTCGGTCACAATAACTCGCAGCAATTGGATCATGCGTCACCATAATAATTGTCGTTTTCCTTTCGTTACTTACCTTTGTTAATAACTCAAGTACATCACGAGATGAATTCGAATCTAGATTACCAGTCGGCTCGTCTGCTAGGATCAAGCTAGGGTTATGAATAAGTGCACGACCAATTGCGGTTCTTTGTGCTTGTCCACCAGAAATTTCATTCGGACGTTTGTGTAAAAAAGACTTTAAATCCAACTTTTCTACAATATCCTCGAGACGCTCTTCCACCACTTTTAACGGCTGTTGATCAAGTGTTAACGGCAAAATAATATTCTCCTCTACCGTCAGCATATGCAGCAAATTAAAATCTTGGAATATAAAGCCCAGCTGGCGTCGTCTAAAATAAGCAAGCTCTGCTGCATTTAAATTATGGGGGTTCATACCATCTAAAATGATTTCTCCACTCGTCGGTTCATCAATAGTGGAAATAATATTCAATAACGTCGTTTTCCCACTTCCTGATCGCCCCATAACGGCTAAAAACTCTCCGTCTTCTACCTCAAAACTTAGCTGATTGAGAGCACGATGTGTAACCTTCCCCTCATAAACCTTCGTAATATCTTTTATCTGCAAAATAGGCATAACTATTCACCTTATTTCTTCATTAATTCCATTGACTCTGGTAATAACCATTGGAGTACTACTTCAAATCCTATTTGAAAATATGGAGCTGTTAACATTTCAGGCTTGCCACCCTCTTCTTCCACTAGGCTAAAGCAATGTTGACCAACAACGATATCCCACTCATCAAATTCACCATCTATAATTTCTCCACACAGATGATAATAACCACTATACATAATTTGACCGCCATCTACTGGAAAGGCGTTTAACTGACTTGGCTTATGTAAGTCTAACCCAAGTACTTGGCAAAAATGCAATACCTCCTCATCGAGTAATAGGCTCGCTTTACGGAAGTTTTGACATGTTAGACAATCACATACCTCAGTAACTGTTTCATATACAGCCTCTGTTTTTTCTATATCCATGTTCAATAGCCAATTTTCAATGCGTACCTCGTTCATCCGTGCTCCCCCTAATTTGTAAATGTCACTGTAACAATTGTCCCTTTTCCAACTTTTGATGTAATGTCGAGTTCATGACCGAGTTTTTCACAGATTTCATTTGCTAAATATAAGCCCATTCCTGTGGATTCCCCCGTTTTACGTCCATTTTCACCAGTGAAAAAGGCTTTTGTTACACGTGAAAGATCAGAAGTAGGAATACCAATCCCTTCATCACAAATTGCAAGCTGAACATGCTCTTCATTTTGAATCGCTGAAATGGTTATTTTTTTATTGGCCTCAAATGTGTATTTCACTGCATTTGTCACGAATTGACCGATTATAAAGTGCAGCCACTTTGAATCACTTGCAACAATGATATCCTCATCAATATGAATTTCTGGGAAAACACGTTTTGTAATAAAAAGACGTTTATTTTCATTAACAGTTGCAGTAACAATAGCTTTTAATGCAACCCGCTCTACATGCATATCCTCTTCAAAATTTTCTAAACGTGCATTCACAAGCACCATATCTAGACCTCTACGTAGGCGATCGACTTCCTCTTGCACATTCTTTTTATCTAGTGGTCGTTCGTCTTGCAAAAGTAACTCAATGACTGAAATGGGCGTTTTCATTTGGTGCACCCATTGATTCATAAACTGATCATGCCGCTTTTGACTTGCATATAACGCGTGGAGTTCATGCTGATAAAGACGATACAGCTCATGCATATATTTTTCAGCTTTCATCGCCTCTGGTGTTTTCGCATTTTTTTGCAACGCATCTTCCATTGTTTTTGGTAACTGTGCAATTTTAGTTAAATAACTTTTGCGCATCAAATATCGCACAAGCAAAAAAGATCCCAAAAGCACCAAACTTATAGAAAAAGTGTATACCGCAGTATCAACATTGCGGAAGCCATCTAGCCAGTACAACACCATAATAAATCCGACTAATAGTACTTGGAAAATGATAAAACTAGCATAGTCTCGTAAAAATAAGCGCCAGCTCATCACAGCTCACCCTCACTTACGATAAAACGATACCCCGCACCTCTAACAGTTTCAATTGTTGACTGTACATTGTAATCTGCTAATTTTTTTCGAACGCGCGTCATATTAACGTTCAATGTATTTTCGTCAACAAATGCTTGGTCATCCCAAAGTTCTTCAAGTAATTGCTCACGCGTCACCACTTTCGGTGCATGTCCCATTAACAGCTCTAAAATAATACATTCTTTTTTCTGCAATGGAATTTCTAAGTCATTTTTATGCAACTCCATGCGCTCTAAATGCAATACAAGTTGCCCTTGTTTAATCGTGCGTTCTTCCTGTCTTGCAGCATACTCACCATATGTACGGCGCAAATGACTACGAATTTTCGCTAGCACAATTTCGTAATTAAACGGTTTAGTAATAAAATCATCGCCACCATTTTCAAGGGCAAAAATTTGATCCATTTCGCCTGATCGTGCCGAGATGAAAATGATTGGACATGTCGTATATTGACGCAATTGACGACACCAGTAATAGCCGTCATACGCGGGTAAATTTATATCAAGCAAAACCATATGTGGGTTAAATGCTGTAAATTCTTCGATTAATCGATCAAATTCTTGTATTGTTTCAACTTCATATTGATATTTTCTAAGTGTATCTGCGAGTAATGATGCAATCTTCACATCATCTTCAACGATAAATATTCGATGCTTATCCATATGCACACTCCTTTCAACTATTATTGTATCAAAAAAAGGGCTTGCGACATAATTGTCACAACCCCTTTTTTTCACAGTATAGTATCACTTACTTGTTAATAGATCAGCTGTAAGAAATCTTGGTCTGTAATACCACCAAAGTATTTAGGAATATCAATATCCTTCAATACTTCTGCAATTGATGTGCGGTCATAATTTGTCCCAATAAGACGCGCTTCGATATCTGCTACATCACCAACACCGAAAAAGTCTCCAAAAATATGTGCTTCTTCAATTACACCTTTATTTACTTCTAGGCGAATATCAATCCCACCTGAAGGGAAGCGATGAGTTTTTTGAATGTTGAAACGCGGAGATTTCCCATAATTCCATTCCCATTTTTGGTAACGTTCTTCGGAAATTTTGTTGATGTTTGTCCAATCTTCTTCCGTTAACTCGTAGTAGCGAATATTTTCTTCACCATCGAACACAGATTTTAAAATTTCCATGCGGAATTGTTCCACCGTCATTTCATCACTTAGAAGTTCAGAAATGTTTGCTACGCGTGAACGTACAGATTTAATTCCTTTTGATTCGATTTTATCTTTTTTCACTTTTAAAGCAGAAACAACAGCGTCAATTTCTGTATTAAACAAAAGCGTCCCATGTGTAAACATACGGCCACGAGTTGCAAATTGAGCGTTACCTGAAACTTTTCGACTTTCTGCCAAAATATCATTACGCCCTGAAAGTTCTGCATTCACACCTAATTTTGCAAGTGCATCTACTACTGGCTGTGTAAACTTTTTATAGTTCATGAAGCTGTCTCCATCATCTTTTGTGATGAAACTGAAATTCAAGTTACCTAAATCATGATATACAGCACCGCCACCTGACAGTCGGCGTACAACGATAATGCCATTATCCTCAACGTAGTCTGTATTAATTTCTTCAATAGTGTTTTGGTTCTTGCCAATAATGATGGATGGCTGATTAATGTAAAACAACAAAATCGGTTCTTTTTCGACATCCATCGTTTTTAGTAAATACTCCTCAATAGCAAGGTTTATGCGTGGGTCATGAATCCCTTTATTATCAACGAAAATCATAGTCATTTCCTCCTTCACAAAATATCCATATTTATTTTAACGTAAATTAGGCATTTTGTGTTGACGTTTCGCATCTGTTATAATACACTGAGTAATATCAAAACAGTAATAGTACAGATGAACTTAAAGGAGGAGTCCACAATGTTAGAAAACGTAGTCGAATTTTTCAAGAACTTACCTGCAAAGCAATGTACAGAGTGCGGTGAACAAATCGAAGAACAAAGCGAATGCTACAGCAACACTTGTGAAAAATGTAACTGCCTATAAGCATTTGCCTATACTGTAATTGTCATACGTGCCCCACACGTAGTAATAATGATAATCCTCATCATACATTTGATGAACCCTTAATTAAATCTCTTACACTAGAAAGTCGCAACTGATACGCTCATATCAGTTGCGACTTTTTGTTTCAACTTTACGATATACGCTCTGCGACAATCTCTCCGTGAGATGTTGAAATCTTGGTAAAGCGGATCACTTCACTTGCAAGCGGATGCTTCTTCGACATACACAATCGCATAAAAAAGCACTCACCATATCATGATGAGTGCCACGAAACATGCATCTTAGTTTTCTTCCGCTACTTTTGAGTAACGCTTTGTGTGTAATAACATAAAGTAACCAAATGTAATGACTAAGAACACAACCATGTAACCAAATAAAATAGCATAGTTTTGGAATAAGAATGACATATCGCCTGTTGATACGCTTGCTTTAAATGCTTGAACTGAGTATGTCATTGGCAATAATTGATTGAATACTTGTAGTGGTCCAGGAATTAATTCCAGCGGGAACGTACCTGCACTTGTTGTTAATTGTAAAATCAATATCACAATTGCTACGAAGCGACCAGGGTCACCCATAATCGATACAAGCATTTGAATTAACGCTAAGAATACATAGCTTGTAAGTAAGGCTGTTAACACGAAGTACCCCATATTTTGTACTTCAAGACCAAGTCCCCACTTCACTACGCCTACAGTTAATAATGATTGAATTAAACCAACTACTGCTAATACAACCACTTTACTTGTGAACCATGATGCACCGTTTTTCGGACGAATTGCTGGCTCAACTAGTGGGAACACAATAGAAATAAGAAGTGCTCCTACGAATAAACCTAAAGAAATAAAGTAAGGTGCAAAACCTGTACCATAATTGGCAACTGGGTTTACAGAATCTTTTTCTACTTCTACCGGACTACCGACCATATTGTACGTGTCGTCATTTGCCTTCACTTCACTTGCCTTTTCACTTGCTTCACCTAATTTGTCAGAAAGTGTTGCTGTGCCATCTGCAAGCTCCGTTGAACCTTCTGCAAGGGTTGTAGATCCTTCTGCTAGCTCACCTGATTTTGAAGCAAGTGTTGTTGTACCATCATTTAATGTAGATGTACCACTTACTAATTCATTTAAGCCTGCAACTAATTGTTGAGAGCCTGATGATGCTGAGTTCACACCTGCTTTTAGTTCATTTAATTTTTCAGCAAGTGTTGTATTACCTGCTTGTAAATTTTTAGCACCTTCAATTAACTCGTTGCTTTTCGCTGTTAAAGATTGGGCACCAGCTAGAGTTTTCGCTTGACCGGCTGCGATTTGCGTTGCACCAGCATTTACTTGATTTGCTCCTGCTTGTAGTTTTTCTGTACCCGCAGATAATGAAGATAAACCATTATGAACATTTGTGCTACCTGCTTGAATTTGCGCTAATGTTTGCTTTAATGCAGCAGCTTGATCTTGTGGCATTGTCTCCAATGTACTTTGTAATTGCTCGGCTAATGCGTTAATACCTGCTTCTACTTGTGCGGAACCTGCTGTTAGTTCTGTTGCTGCGCCATTTAGCTTGCCAGCACTCTCGGCAAGTGAAGCTGAACCGTCTAGTATTTGCTGTTGTTTTTCATTTAACGTAGCAAGACCATCTTCTACTTGCGCCACGCCTTCTGTATATTGTTTCATACCTTGTTGAAGGTTAGATGCACCCTCCGCTGCTTGCTGTGCACCTTGTTGTAACTGAACAGTACCATCTTGCAATTTTACTAAACCAGTCGATAATTCAGAAGCACCAGTTGCTGCTTTTTGTGCGCCTGCGACCAGTTTATCGGTACCATCTGAAAGTTCGATTGTGCTAGATGCTAATTGTTCTAGATAACCTTTTAAATCACTTGCACCATTTGCAACTTTTTGTGCACCTTCATCAAGTTTCGCTGAACCATCAGCCGCTTCTGTAAAACCATCACCTAAAGTAGCAATAGAGTCAAATAATTTTTCTGCATATGTCGTAGATACTTGCGTGTTTACTTCTGCACGTATACGCTCCATTGCTGTTTCACCGATTTGTGAACTTAAGAAATTTAACCCTTCATTCGGAATATAATTCATCACTAATTTTGAAGGTTTATCATCTAGTAGGGTTGTAGCATGTTGTGAGAAATTAGCTGGAATTTCTAAGATCATATAATATTCTCGACCATTCAAACCTTTTTCCGCTTCGTCTTTCGACACTTCGATAAAGTTGAACTGTTTACTATCGACTAGCTTCTCGACTAAGGTTTCCCCTAAATCCAGCTTGACGCCATCCATCTCTGCGCCACTATCTTCATTCACAATTGCTACTGGTAATTCAGGCATACCTGCATATGGGTCCCAGAACGCCCATAAAAACATCCCTGCATACATCACTGGGATGAATAACACAGCGACAATCGAAACAAGCATTTTTCTTGTTTTGAAAATCTTCAGCCACTCTGCTTTAATCATATATTTCTCCACTCCTATACGTTGTGACCAAAATCGTCATTCGGTCATTTTGGTGCAAAAAAAATCTCAAAATTCACTACTAGTGAAATTTGTAGATTCCTTCTTTAAAGGACAAGTCCTCTAAAAATCGTTTCCTTAAAAAGATTTAGTATCTTTTCTTCAGGGATTTTGTCATCATGTAGCTCATGCCAATCAACAATAAATGCTAAATACGCTTTTAATAGTAAGTAGCTTACAAGCGCTGTATCACAATCTCGAATTTCGCCTTTATCAATACGCTTTTGAATTAATGCTGCCACGTATGATAAAATCTCTGATTCGATGCGAATTAAAACCTGTTTTACTGCTGGCGTGCGCAACTCTTTTTCTTCCTCAATTAACTTAGCAAACAAAAGATGTTTTTCACGGAACTGTAGCATTTTCATTAAAGCGTTATGCGCATTGTCCATAAAGCTCGCTGATGTATCCAGTACGGCATCTGCTTCTGCTCGCATTTCATTCACTAGGGACATAGCAATTTCTTGAAATAAAATTTCTTTATTTGCAAAGAATGTATAAATCGTTCCTTTACCGACATTAGCGATTTTCGCCACCTGTTCCATCGTTGTTGCTTTATAGCCAAACAATGTAAAAGATTTTGAAGCCGCTTCAAGAATTTCCTGCCTACGATCCATTACTGTCATCCTTCCTTGTTACGTTATGTACATGATTTGTACAGGGAAAATCGAAATGACCAGAATACCATTTCGGTCATCTGGTCATTATCATAATACTATTTATATGTTAATGCAAGCATTTATTCGTGGTTAGTCTCACTTTTTTCATGTTCTGTAATATCAGAATCGTCCTTACCGTGGTCCATCGTATTCATTTTGTCGTCTTCACCTTCTGGTAAAACTTGTGTCATATCTGGAGTGCCTGCTGTAATTTGTTGTTTTGGCATTACATGCATTGAATTAGCTGTTGTATGAGCATACATGAAATACACGCCGTCATGATCAAATGTAACATCGGCTTTATAAACACCTTCTTTATCTAAGACGCCATCTAGCATTTGACCTTCGTCACGTTTCCCGGATTCCCATACTTCAAATTCAACGCTTGCATCATCAATGTTTTTCTCACCTTGGATAACATGTGCTGCAAGTTCGATTTTTTCATTTACTGCCACTTCTGTTGGTGTTAGAATTTCCACTTCTACAATATGTAATTCTTCATCTGTTGGTGGTGCTGCTGGTTCTTCTTTTTCTGTACATCCCACTAGTAATGCTGGTACTGCTACTAATGCTAATAACCATTTTTTCATCTCTTATTCCTCCATTAATGGCATCGTTATACTTACTTTCGTGCCTTTTTCTATTTCACTCTCTATTACAATTTTTGCTCGCAACTGTTTTAATAATTGCTCGACAATCGAAAGCCCTAATCCACTACCACCGTCTGACCGACTGCGTGCTTTATTTACTCGATAGAAGCGTTCTGTGACATGTGGCAAGTCCTCCTGAGGAATGCCAATGCCAAAATCTCTAACCGTAATGTATGCAAATCCGTCCTTTTCAGTGGCTGATATTTCTATTGATGATTGTTCATCGGAATAATTTATTGCATTTTCAATAATATTAATAAAGATCTGCTTTAACTTCACTTCGTCCGCTTCAACAATTAACGTTTCGTCCACCATCAGCTGTAATGTAATCTGCTTCCTCTGCGCTTGATGGGTCAATAATTGCTCCACTTCACGTAATGTCTCCGCTAATGGAATTGGGTACAGAGTAATCTGCGTTTGCTCATTTTCCATTCGTGCTAATTGCAGCAACTCATTCGTTAGGCGCTCCATTCGATTGGCTTCACGTACAATAAGTTGAATCGTTTCTTCTTTTTGCTCCTCGGCAATAATACCATTTTGTATTGCTTCACTATAGCCTTTTACATAACTAATTGGTGTCCTTAATTCATGTGAGACTGTTGCTAAAAACGCTTTCTGCGCTTCATCCTCACGCTGAATTGCTTCTGCCATCTCGTTAAATGTACTCGATAGCTTACCGATTTCATCACTTGAATTAACCGGTACGCGTGCTTCATAATTACCCAGCGACATATTTTCCACAGCAACTTGCAGTTCATTTAACGGACGCATAATATGTCGAATTCCTTTATAGACAAAAAAGCTCGTAATGAGTAAAAATACAAATGCACTCACAAACAAAAATATGACTTCTTGACTTGCAAGCTCACTTATTTTAGCCAGTGGGAAGTAAATATAAATAATACCCTCTAATCGATTTTGGTCCACAAGTGGTAAAACAACCGAGATTAATTGGCGGTCAAACCGTGGCTCATAGCCAATTTTTTTTACAGACTTTCCTGCCAGTAATTGTTGCCTCTCCTCCGTGCCAATCAATGTTTCATAATCAATATCAAAGGGTACACAAGCACTGAGTTCACGAGGATTTCGCACTGCAAAAATATTTAAATTGGAATAATCATTATAGGCTTCAATATCTGCAATGAATGCATCTGTCACCTGACCAGCCACATACTTTGTTTGAAGCTTCGTACCAACTTCGATCATCGTACTTGCCGTATCCTCTACGTATAGTTGTTCATACAAATAATCTGTTAGGAGATACATAAAGACAATAGTAATCATTAAAAATGTAAAAATTAACAGCCAAATTCGTGTGGAAATTTTCTTCATTCTCCCGGATCTAAACGGTAGCCAACACCCCATACGGTTTGAATATGCTCTGCCGCTTCCTTTCCAAGCTTCAAGCGTAATGTTTTGATATGTGTATCGACAGTTCGCGTGCCCCCTACATAATCAATATCCCAAATGCGTTCTAATAGTTGCTCACGCGAGTACGCATTTCCTGGATTTTTCATAAATAAATGCAGTAAATCAAATTCCTTTAATGTTAGCGGAATAGATTTTTCATTGACCGATACCTTACGTGCAACCTCATCAAGTTTTATCGACCCATATGTTAGATACTTTTGCTGTAAATCGGCAATAGCCATACCGCTTCTTCTAAGTACTGCATGAATACGTGCGACAAGCTCATCTATTGTAAATGGCTTCACAATATAATCATCGCCACCAAGTGTTAGCCCCTTTACCTTATCCTCATTCGCATCACGTGCAGTTAGAAAAATAATTGGGACATCGGACATTGCACGAAGACTTTGACAAACAATAAATCCATCCTCATGCGGCATCATCACATCAAGCAACACTAAATCAATTTTTTCACGAACTATAATATCGTAGGCTTCTGTCCCATTAGCAGCTGTAAAAGTTTCAAATTTAGAATTTTGAAGCATCATTTCGATTAAATATCTCATATCCTTCTCGTCATCAACGATTAATATAGTTGTCACACTTATTCCTCCCTTACTAACAGCTGAAAGGAGCCTTTCCCTACATCAACTGTTTTTTGCACTTCGCCATCTTTTATAAAGTAAAGTGTATGGTCGTCATAGCCAGCAACGATAATTTGATCATTTAGCTTATTTACGACAAATGGATTCGCCCCAACTTTAAGGTGCCATTTTACTGCGCCACTAAAGTCTGCGACATACAGTTCGTTGTGACCATGACTTACAACTAAAATCTCATCATCAGCCTTCATAAGTCCAACTGGCATTAATGGCATCTCTATGTCTCCTAATGGTTCACCTGATGACAAATCATAACGCTTCACGGAACTATTTGGTTTACTGCCTTCTCCATGACCACCAACCCATAGCTCATTTGTTTCTTCAATAATAGCAATACCATGAGAGGACTTATTAATAGGCCACTCCTGTTCTACCGCTAAATCATCCATATTTAGTACGGATAATTTAGTGTCTTTAAAATTAATGACATACAGCTTGTCCTTTGTAGCAGCCATTGACATAGGGTAATTGCCAAGTTGTTGACTTGCAAGTTCGTTACCTTCCTCATCAAAACTCGTTATTGTATTTGTCTTATTATTCGTAATGAAAAATTGATGTGTTGCTTCTGAATAATAGACATTTGTTGTCCCTATATCCACTTTCTTGGTGTAAAGCTTTTGACCAGTTGTTAAATCATATAAATCTATGGTGTCTATCTGATTTCCATACAATAATACATGGTCATCTCCTATTAATACAGCGCCTGAATATGCTTTTTCAAATAACCAGGTCGCCATAACCTCACCCTTTTCGTCGATAAAATCGAGCGAAGGCTCTTGAATATTTAATGACGCAACAAATGATTTTTCACGTTCAATCGGCGTAAACGATTTTTCTGCACAGCCTGCAAGCCATACCATTTGAAATAAAGAAAAAATTAAAAACGCCCATCTTTTCAACGTCATCACCTCTGTACTTTTACTATACTCCATAATTGTGAAATCTAGGTGAAACTTGAAAGGTAAATTTATGGCGAACCCCATTATTGAACGATGAAGTTACTTTCATCCAAACAAAGAGCACCTTGCAACATATACTACATAGATTATTTTAGGGGGGATACGATATGGTTACGATTAGCCTATGTATGATTGTCAAAAACGAAGAAGAGGTAATTGGGAGATGTCTTGAATCAGTAAAAGATTTAGTAGATGAGATTAATATTGTAGACACTGGTTCTACAGATAACACCAAGAAGATTATTGAACCGTTCACTGACCGTATTTTTGATTTTCAATGGATAGACAATTTTGCGGCAGCACGGAACTTTTCCTTTCAGCAAGCTACCAAAGAATACGTCCTATGGCTCGATGCTGATGATGTCTTCTCTACAGAAGAGCAAGATAAGTTTAAAGCCTTAAAAGAATCCTTAACAACTGACATTGATGCTGTGTCAATGAACTATTATTTAAGTTTTGACGATGAAGGTAATGTTAGTTCCTCATTAAGAAGATACCGTTTAGTAAAACGCGAAAATCAATTCCAATGGATAGGTGCTGTCCACGAATATCTATCAGTTGGTGGAAGTCTATTGAATAGTGATGTAGCGGTAAGTCATTTACCTCTAAGTCATGACCACAATCGAAATATTGAGATTTACAATCAATTAGTTAAATCTGGTGAACAATTGTCTCCACGTGATACATTCTATTACGCAAACGAACTTCTTGACCATAATCAATATGAAAAAGCTATTTTTTTCTACGAACAATTTCTAACGTCTAAGTTAGGTTGGGTAGAAGATAATATCCGAGCATGCTATAGACTAGCAGATTGTTATTCACATTTAAACGATAAGGAAAATTATTTAACCTCCATCTTAAGAAGTTTTGAATATGATATTCCTCGCCCTGAAGCATGTTGTAGACTCGGTTATTATTTCATGGAGCAATTTAAAAATTACGAAGCCATTCATTGGTATGAACAAGCACTACTAATAAAACAGAACCCTCATGCTCCCTTCCAGAACAACACCTTTACTACATGGCTCCCCCATCTACAACTATGTGTTCTATACGATCGATTACAACAATATGAAATTGCCAACGCCCATAATGAACGAGCATGGACATTCAAGCCAAACGATGAAAAAATATTGTACAACAAAGAATATTTCAATCGAATCTTAAAAAAAGAAGAAGAGTAAATCTAAAAAATTTTCTCCTTATATATACATTGAATACTTACTATAAAAAGAATGAGCAGGTATACCGTCTGTGGTACGCCTGTTTAGTTTTCCTATTGTCTAAATTCCCCACTCATGTACTTCCGGAAAATCCTAAAGCCGTATTTTTATGATATATATCACGAGATTTTAAGCATCAACTTTTACTGTTTAAAGAGAAGTTCTAAAGCTTCCTTATAATCCAAATAGATATTTCTAAACTATAGCCTTTGAAATCAATACTTCGTTTATCTTTATTATTATCATATTTTACGTCCTTACATTTTTGATGAATCAAATAGTTACTTGTCAGCTCCCTCTACATCCTCTACTGAATACGATAGTAGAGAAAGGAGGTGAAATAATGAATTTTGCAAATTACTTTTCACAAAGGCCTTGCAATAAATGTAACAGCTTCCCATGCCGTTGTATGGATGGTCTTAGAGAGCAAAGAGGTGTGCTTAAACCAATTGCGCATGGGTGTGGATGTGGTTGTTCGGGTAATCTAAGAGGTCCTACGGGGGCTACTGGTAACACTGGCGCTACTGGGGCTACTGGTAATACGGGGGTCACTGGCAATACTGGCGCTACTGGTAATACTGGTACTCCAGGGGCTACTGGCAGCACGGGCGCTACCGGTAACACTGGCGCTACTGGTAACACTGGCGCTACTGGCAACACTGGCGCTACTGGCAACACCGGCGCTACTGGTAACACTGGCGCTACTGGTAATACTGGCGCTACTGGCAACACCGGCGCTACTGGTAACACTGGCGCTACTGGCAACACTGGCGCTACTGGCAACACGGGCGCTACTGGCAACACTGGCGCTACTGGTAATACTGGCGCTACTGGCAACACCGGCGCTACTGGTAACACGGGCGCTACTGGGGCTACTGGTAATACGGGGGTCACTGGCAACACGGGCGCTACTGGTAATACTGGCGCTACTGGCGCTACTGGGGCTACTGGTAATACGGGGGTCACTGGCAACACTGGCGCTACTGGTAATACTGGCGCTACTGGCAACACCGGCGCTACTGGTAATACTGGTACTCCAGGCGCTACTGGCAACACTGGCGCTACTGGTAATACTGGTGACACCGGTCCTGCTGGCATCGCTGGCTCCGCTGGCGCTATTGGCGCTACTGGCAGCACGGGCGCTACTGGTAACACCGGCGCTACTGGTAACACCGGCGCTACTGGCAACACGGGCGCTACTGGTAACACGGGCGCTACTGGCAGCACGGGCGCTACTGGTAACACCGGCGCTACTGGTAACACCGGCGCTACTGGTAACACGGGCGCTACTGGCAGCACGGGCGCTACTGGCAGTACTGGCGCTACTGGCAGTACTGGCGCTACTGGTAATACTGGGGCTACTGGTAACACGGGCGCTACTGGCAGCACGGGCGCTACTGGCAGCACGGGTGCTACTGGTAACACGGGCGCTACTGGTAATACTGGGGCTACTGGTAACACGGGTGCTACTGGTAACACGGGCGCTACTGGTAATACTGGGGCTACTGGTAACACGGGCGCTACTGGTAATACTGGGGCTACTGGTAACACGGGCGCTACTGGCAGCACGGGCGCTACTGGCAGCACGGGTGCTACTGGTAACACGGGCGCT
>NZ_JBIWCX010000015.1:593-3179 GCF_044761695.1 Lysinibacillus sp. NPDC097287 | reverse complement strand
CTACTGGTAACACGGGCGCTACTGGTAACACGGGCGCTACTGGTAACACGGGCGCTACTGGCAGCACGGGCGCTACTGGCAGTACTGGTGGCACTGGGCCTGCTGGTAGCAGCACAATAATTCCATTTGCATCAGGTATCCCTGTTTCACTTTCGACTATTTTAGGTGGTCTCGTTGGCACACCTAGTTTAATCGGATTTGGAAACTCTGCACCAAATGTTAGCTTGATAGGTACGACAATTGACCTTACCGGTTCTGCTGGCACACTGCTTAACTTTGCCTTTTCAGTTCCTCGAGCAGGTACAATTACTTCAATGAGTGCCTTCTTCAGTACTACATTGGCACTAACTCTTCTTGGACCAACTGCAACAATCACGGCACAACTATATTCATCACCTACACCAAATAACTTGTTCGCTCCTGTTTCAGGCGCTACTGTAACATTAGCTCCAGCTCTAACAGGGATTATCGGCATAGGAACAATTAGTTCTGGTATCACTACAGGATTAAACATACCAGTAACAGCTCAAACAAGACTATTAATGGTATTCTCTGTGACTACTACCCTTGGTGCAATTACTGTTGTTGAAGGTTATGCAAGCGCAGGCCTTTCAATTAGCTAATTTAAAAAAATTATGTAATAACAGATTGTTGTACCAAGTAATATACAAACCATTGATTTCACTACAACAATAATTGAGAAGGGCAACTTTTTATTCAAATATGGATAGAGAGTTGCCTTTTAAATTGAAGAAAATTATTTTACATTAAATCACTTTCTACTATCCCTTTTTTTCCTAAATTAAGCACTTAAAATAAATCAGGCGAAGACTCGTAAATAGATATGACAACCTTTAATGTTTACATACATCCCCTCCTTTGTTACCAAACCATCTTTACTTAGATTAAGCAGAAAGAAATCCAATCCTTTGTGATTATCAGGATAAAGCAGTTTTTATAAATATACATACCAGCTTTAATATGTATATTTGCCATTTATACCTTTGCAACTTCCTTATTATTTAATCATCACTACAACCTACATCGCATTTCACTTTTTTGATTAATCAATTTAGTTACTTGTCTTCTTTCTCTACATTATCCACTGAATACAATAGTTGAGAGAGGAGGTGAGCTTATTAATTTTGAAAATTATTTTAGGTATAAAATTTGCAAAACATGTAACTATTACCCTTGTCGTTGCAAAGGGAATCTTACAGGACAAGGCCGCTTAATTAGAGAGGCTCAATGTTGCTGTGCATATTGTTGCAATCAAACACGTCCACTTGGACCTACTGGCGCTACTGGATCAACGGGAACTACTGGACCTACTGGTGACACTGGAACTACTGGTGCTACTGGATCTACTGGAACTACTGGTGCTACTGGAACTACTGGTGACACTGGCGCTACTGGTGCTACCGGACCTACTGGACCTACTGGACCTACTGGTGCTACTGGATCTACTGGAACTACTGGTGACACTGGCGCTACCGGTGCTACTGGACCTACTGGTGACACTGGACCTGCCGGCGCTACTGGACCTACTGGCGACACTGGCGCTACCGGTACTACTGGATCTACTGGACCTACTGGCGACACTGGACCTACCGGCGCTACTGGATCGACTGGCGCTACCGGACCTACTGGACCAACGGGATCTACCGGTGCTACTGGATCGACTGGACCTACTGGTGACACTGGACCTACCGGCGCTACTGGACCTACTGGTGCTACCGGACCTACTGGACCAACGGGATCTACCGGTGCTACTGGACCTACTGGCGACACTGGCGCTACTGGATCTACTGGACCCACTGGTGACACTGGACCTACCGGATCTACTGGACCTACTGGCGACACTGGACCAACGGGACCTACCGGTGCTACTGGATCGACTGGTGACACTGGACCTACCGGCGCTGCTGGATCTACTGGACCTACTGGCGACACTGGACCTACCGGATCTACTGGACCAACGGGACCTACTGGTGCTACTGGATCTACTGGCGCTACCGGTGACACTGGACCTACCGGCGCTACAGGCTCAACTGGCGCTACCGGTGCTACTGGACCTACTGGTGACACTGGATCTACTGGTGCTACTGGAACTACTGGTGACACTGGATCTACTGGTGACACTGGATCTACTGGTGACACTGGATCTACTGGTGACACTGGATCTACTGGTGCTACTGGATTAATGGGACCTACTGGCGACACTGGACCTATCGGACCTACTGGTGACACTGGATCTACTGGTGCTACTGGAACTACCGGATCTACTGGTGACACTGGCGCTACTGGATCAACAGGGCCTACTGGCTCAACTGGCGCTACTGGACCAACGGGATCTACCGGTGCTACTGGACCTACTGGCGACACTGGACCTACTGGACCTACCGGTGCTACTGGATCTACTGGCGACACTGGACCTACTGGACCTACTGGACCTACCGGATCGACTGGATCTACTGGCGACACTGGACCTACTGGACCTACTGGACCTACCGGTGCTACTGGATCTACTGGCGACACTGGACCTACTGGACCTACTGGACCTACCGGATCGACTGGATCTACTGG
>NZ_JBIWCX010000015.1:0-494 GCF_044761695.1 Lysinibacillus sp. NPDC097287 | reverse complement strand
GCGACACTGGACCAACGGGACCTACTGGACCTACCGGTGCTACTGGATCTACTGGCGACACTGGACCAACGGGACCTACTGGACCTACCGGATCGACTGGACCAACGGGATCTACCGGCGCTACTGGATCTACTGGACCTACTGGCGACACTGGCGCTACCGGTACTACTGGATCTACTGGACCTACTGGCGACACTGGACCTACCGGCGCTACTGGACCTACCGGCGCTACTGGATCTGCTGGCGCTACCGGACCAACGGGATCGACTGGACCTACTGGTGACACTGGACCTACCGGCGCTACTGGACCTACTGGTGCTACCGGACCTACTGGACCAACGGGATCTACCGGTGCTACTGGACCTACTGGACCTACTGGCGACACTGGCGCTACTGGATCTACTGGATCTACTGGACCCACTGGTGACACTGGACCTACTGGCGACACTGGACCTACCGGTGCTACTGGATCTACTGGTGACACTGGACCTACC